>USPB01000024.1 GCA_900556405.1 uncultured Actinomyces sp. | reverse complement strand
ACGCCGAGTACATCTACCAGCAGATCTGCTACCCCGACGGCGTCCTGCCCTTCAATATGGATGCGTTCCTGGCGAACCCGGCGACCACGCGCGTCGCGACCTTCAACGCGTCGCGCGGGCAGGTCCGCTGGTTCTCCAAGGAGGAAATGAGCACCCTGGACACGCTCGGACCCATCATCCGAGCCTCCTCCACGCTGCCGATCCTCATGCCGCCCGTCGACATCGACGGGGACATCTACGTCGATGGTGCGCTCGGCCCCAACGGCGGCCTGCCCTTCGATCAGCCGCTGCGCGAGGGCTATCGCAAGCTCCTCGTCGTCCTCACTCGCCCCCGCGACTACGTCAAGGGCCCCATGCCCGCCAGCGTCGGCGCCCTCCTACGAACCGCCTACCGCCAGTTCCCGTCCGTGTTTGAGGGCGTGGCCCGTCGTCCCGACCGTTACAACGCGGGACGTCGCTTCCTCTTCGAGCTCGAGGAACGAGGCCAGGCCTACGTGTTCGCCCCCGACAACCTGTGGATCAACAACACCGAGTCGCGGCGCGAACGCCTGGAGGCGACCTACCGTGCCGGCCTGGTGCAGGCCGTGCGCGAAATGCCTGCGATCAAGGCGTTCCTGGGGCTGTAGGGGTTTCCTTCCGCGAGTGTTCGGGCGGCGTTGCTTGTGGCGCCGCTGGTGTTCCGGGCGCCGGAGGGCCCGGCCGCCCGCGAGGCTAGGCGGCCTCACTTCGTTCGGCGCCGCGCCTCGAAGCCCGCCCGTGCCCTCCGGTCCCTCCGGCGCCCTACACACCAGTGGGGCCTGGTGTACTGATTGGTGGTTCGGCGCGTCGCCTCGAAGCCCGTCCAGGCCCCGCCACCGCCCATCAATTTCGCACGTAATTCCCCTGCGACTTGTTCAAACATTGAATTTATATCGTCGGAATTGCAACGTTTTTGGGGTGTCTCGAAAAATGACCGCGATAAATTACGTGCGAAATTTGGCTGGCGGTGGTGTCGGTGCCGCCCGCTTCGGCCGTCCGCGCCGCGATCCGTCCGCGCCGCGAGCTTCGATCGGCGCTTCGGCTCGTTGTCCGGCCAGGCCCCGCCGGCCACGGGCACCGCGTCCTGCGTGCCCCGCAGCCCGGCCTTCCGATCTCTCCGGCGCCACGGCCAGGCCCTGCGGTCCCTCCGGTGCCCTCCATGCCCGCGCTCGTGGGGGTTTTGCACTACATGAAGCCCTCTGGCGGCGTGCCATCGGCGTGTCGGAGCCTCATGTAGTGCAATTCCCCCGTTTGGTGAAAGTCCTTGCGTGGCTTTGGTTGGTGTGGTGCCCAAAGCGCAGACCACCTCGGCGAAAAACAGTGAAAACGGGGTGTTGTGGGCGAAGTGGTCTGCGTTTTGGGCACAACGGTACCTGTCGTGGAGTGTTGTTCGCACGTAAGCCCCTGAACATGCGCGTTAACCCTTTGATGCGCACGTCAACCCCTAGACCTGCACGTGGGCGGCGCTGCCCACGCGCAGGTCATCGGGTTAACGTGCGGAATTAGTGGCCCACGCGCATGCCATCGGGCCCACGTGCGGGTGAAAGGGACCAGGTGTGAAATGGCGGGGCTGGACATGGCTTCAGGGCCCACGTGCGCCGCGGCCTGGCCCTGTTGGCCAGGTGGCCCGGTGGTTTGAAACCATTGTCGCCTTTGCGGGCCGGTGAGGTGGGCGAGTTGAAACCGCCATCGCCTTTGCGGGTGAGAATTGGGTGTTTTTGGTGTGTTTTTCGGGCGCAGAGGTGATGCCGGTTTCATAGGTCCCTTGTTGTGGGTGTGCAGTGGTGTTGTTGGTTTCAACGTCGCCATGTTTCTGAGTCCTGTGCGCGATGTTTTTCGCCCTGCATCGCCCGCTCCTGCAGCGGTGCGCGAAGAAGTTCGCCCTGCGGCACTGTGGTCATCGTGTAGGCGCGAAAAAGTTCGCCCTGCAAGCCCAAAATGGCCCAAAATCGGCGTTTTCTGGCGTGCTGGGCGAGTTTTTTCGCGGAAATGCCGCTGGAGGGGGTGTGCTGGGCGAGTTTTTTCGCGAATTAGCAGTCGTGGGATCCCGCCGGGCGAGTTTGTTGTGCCGTGCGCCTGGCAGCCGGGCCCTTCTACTGGCAGTGTTAACCCTTCAATGCGCAGCTAAACCCACCTGGTGGCCGATGGGCAGCACTGCCCACGCTCCACTAGGTGGGTTAACGTGCGCATGAATGGGCCCAGACCGCCACCTATCGGGTTAACGTACGAGTGAAAGTGCTCACGTGCGCAGGATGCGTTCACAGAAACAGAAGCGGGGCCTGACGGCTCGCAGGTGTCCCGAGGCTCCCCATGCCTCCCCGGAGACGGCGGAGGCGGGACCCCGAAGGATCGCGCCTCTCGTTGCGTGCAGTGGCCACACCGTCGGCGCTGAAAAGTCGACCTTCCAGCAACAAGATTTGTTCATCCTCATAGTTGGTCCCAACCAACTAAAATACCGACTTTTCCGTACCAGAAAGCCAAAAAGTCACGCTACCAGCAACACGTAGTGTCCGATAACCCCATTCGACTGTGGCGAACTCCGAAGATACCCCACACCGAGACAAACAAGGAGCGAGGCCCACTTCCGGGCCTTCTGACGGTTGATTATTTCACAACTAGCCCAGGGGGAATCCTCACTCCAATGAAGATATTACCAAATGTCATGGTGCATGACGCGAGAACAGCGGGACACTGATCGAAACTAGCCAGCGCCCCTGCGGGAACTGGGGAGGAAACAACAATCTGGATAGGTTATGACGTTCTGGATAGGTCAATAAGCTATCCAGAACTAACTTTCCTATCCAGAAGAGCGTTTCCTGTCCAGAACGTTAGTCCGCACTTCCTCAGCGTGGGAAAAACGCTGACAAGGCAACAGAAACCCCGGGCTTCCAACGGAAGCCCGGGGTGGGATGTGTGGAGATGCGGGGAATTAAAGAAACGACCGCCCGACGATCCGCATAGCCATGCGCGAAAGTCCGGTTTTGGCGACCTGCTGCCGTTTTGCGCACGATTCCGCACAGCCCATATATCCCACATAGCCCGTCCGCTATGCTGTGCGTGTACCCATTTTGTACCCACAAGCGCGAAGGGCGGACACGATGGGCAGACAGTCATTCGGCACCATCGACAAGCGGGGCGCCGCATCGCGGCCGCGTTATCGAGCCCGGTTCGACGATCCTACCTACACCGGCCCAGGGCGAGCTCCCCGCATCTCAGCGCCGCACACATTCCCGACGAAGCGCGAAGCGGAGATCTGGCTCGCAGCGCAGTGGTCGGCCATCGCCGCGGGGACCTGGGAGCACCCAGCCACCGTCGCCGCCCGGGAAGCCGAAGAGGCGCGCCAGCGGTCACTCCGGGGCCTGACCGTCGCTGAATGGGCGGACGCATGGCTCGCCGACCTCGAGCGCACCGCAGCAGCGGGTACACTGCGCAAGCGCCGCTCAGACCTACGCCGACATATCCTCCCCCGCCTCGGAGACCGCGAGCTCGCAGACCTCACCTCAGCTGACCTCTCAAGCTGGTGGCACACCCTCGACGCCGCGCCCGGTGCACGCAGGAACGCCTACGAGACCATGCGAGCGCTCCTGAACGCCGCAGCCTCCGACGAGCGCACCCTCCTGACCTCAAGCCCTCTCAGAATCAAGGGAGGCGCACGAGAAGCCCGCACCCTACGAAAGCACCTCTACTCCCCCGCCGACGTCGACGCGCTCGCGGACGCGATGCCGGCCGCCTATCGTGCGCTCGTGCTGCTGCTCGCGGACGCGGGGCTGCGCATCAACGAGGCATTGGCTCTGACTCGCTCGTCGCTGGTCGAGCGTGAGGATGGCGGTATGAGTGTGTGCGTCGAGCATTCGTTACATCGCGTCGGCCGGCACTTGGAGCCAGGGCCGACGAAGACGGCGGCGGGCGTGCGGACGGTCGTGCTCATGGACTCGACCGCTACCACGATGCATGCTCATCTGCGTGCCCATGTCGCGCTAGGCCCGCAGGCGATCCTGTTCCCGGCACCGCGCGGCTCGGGATACGCTCGCGACACGGCGCTCACGCGCCTACTCACGGCCGCGCAGGAAGCAGCGGGCATCGAGATCCCCGATGGGCACTCCGGTGGCTGGCACGCTCTGCGTCACTACTCGGCTACGAGGTATGGGCAGGCGGGCGCGACGACGCGCGCGCTGATGACTCGTTACGGCTGGTCAGATCCGGCGATGGCGGCGCGGTACCAGCGCTCAGACGAGGACTTCGAGCGTGAGATAGTCGCAAGGATGGCCTCCCGTCTTGAGGCGCATGATAGCGTCGAGAACAGGCCCAATAGGTGATATGCGAGATGCCGTGCTTGTGGAAATCTGTACAGAAAGAGCAAACAAAGCTAACATAGCGCCATGACAAAAGGGACTAGGAAAGGAGAGCAGCATGACTGCAATGCCGATACCGGCGAGTCGTCGCAAGAAGCTAGTCCTAACGGGAGCGAGGTCAGTGTTCGACCTGACGGGAGCCAGGAGCTATCGAGCGATGCGGCGACAGCTCCCGGAGGTGCAGCCCAGAACCCCGAGCCTGTTGCTGCGCGACTCGGCGAGCACTCTCACGAGTGTGAGGATCAAGGAGTCTCAGAGCCAGGAACAGCTCAGCAATTAACACAGCAGGTACTTGCGCTCATTCAGGAGAACCACCTGCATGCGCCAATTGTCTTGCCTGACCCGAAAGAGTTGGCCCACCTGCGCGAAGGCGCACCAGAGATCTACGACCTCTACGTGAAAGCGGTTGCCACCCAGATCAATGATGAGTCGTACACCAGGCGTGCCCCATTCGAGATACCGGACAGGTTCACGAGGCGGGGCCAGTACCTCGGCTTCGTGTCGGTACTAGTGTCGCTCGGAGTCGTCGCATATGCGATCCATATGGGCCAGACGCTAATTGCCGGCATCATCGTGGCGTTAAACCTTGTCGCGCTTGCAGCGGTGTTCGTAGCACCGGACCGTGCGAGCAAGGAAGGCGAGTAGCGTCAGAGATCTCACGGAGGCCCCGCAGCCAACATGCTGCGGGGCCTCCGTCGCTCTTCCCAAGTCCCACGCGCGACACTCCAGGCGTTATCGGGAAGGACTTCACCACCCATCGAAAGCAGTCATGTCGCCTCAGCATTGAGCAGACGCGCGTGCTTCTTCGAGACTGAGCCGATACTGCTCCGCTTCTGGTTCTTCGGTGAACTCGAGGAGGTTCCGGCGATGTCCTTGAGGGCGTCTCGGACCTCTGCGGGGGTTGCGTAGAAGAACTCGCGCCGCGCGTTGATGCGGTTGACACGTTTGGCTGCGAAGCGGTGGTGCAACTCAGTTTCGACGCTTACAGCGTCATCGGAGAAGAACAAGGCATGGACATCAAAGTTGAATGGCACGGACGCATCTCCGAGTTCACGGACACGATCCATGGGGTCGAGGCGGCGTGTCATACCGATCTTGACCATACGTTCGCCGAAAGACCCAATGTTCGAGATGACGTAGACATATCCAGCACGGCTGTTGGCCTCCCGTTTTTCGACATCGTTGATGCCTTCTTCGATCTCGGCGAGCTGCTGGCGCAACTTCTCCGCTTCGGTACTGTTGCCCGCCTCCTCAACGGCTTTGAGGACATTGAGGTAGTGCTGGCGTTCTTTTTCGAGACGTTCGCGTTCGGCCCGGAGTTCCTTCTCAGCGCGCGCTTGTTCGCGTAGCCGTGCGCGCTCTTCCCGCTCAGCTTCTTTCTCAGCTTTCTTGGCATTCTGGTACTGGAGCGTGAGTTCAAGTTCCTTGATGCGCAGCCGGTGGTAGTGGAAGTTGATCTGGAGGTTGATGAGTGCGCCAAGTTTGACTATCTGATCCCGTGCTCTTTCGAGTCGGTTGCGGGCAACATTCCCGTTACCTGCCTTAACGGTGAGGACGCAGTTCTCCGCCTCGGCGTTGTAGGCGCGGAGCATCATTTTCGCCATGTCGTGGACGAACTTGCGGCCCTTCGCCTTGGAGTCGTTGAAGGTAAAGGTTTCACTCGCATCTACTGCGGCACCTGTACGGATCATCTCCTTGATCGTGGCTCGAACCTCATCAAGCTGTCCTTTCAGAGCGACCGAGGAGGCGGCGGGACTTTCGTAGTCGGTCCACCCAACATCAAGCATCTTGATACCCTCGTCGTAGCGGATCCCTAGGGCGTGCAGCTCCGCCTTTTGCTCCATGGTCTTCGCTTTGACACGCTCGAGTTTCGCCGCACTCCTTTCAACTTCCATGTTGATATCGCGAAGGCGCTTCTCCGCAGCTGCCTGCCCCTGAGCGAGTTGCTTGGCATACTGCTCATGCTGCTGGCGGAGAGACGCGATAGCGGCTTCCTGCTCTCGGCGCGTCTGTTCGACAAGGGCGCGCATTCTCGTAATCTCGCCGCCACCTGCCCGCTCGATGAGGCCCGATAGCTCGGCGATGGTGCGTTGCGCATCGTTGTACTGCTGTTCACCAATCGCGAGTTTCTGCTGTAGCTCTGCGATTTGTTTACCTCCGAAAATGGGCATGGCCTCTTCGCCTCCTCATAAGCTGTATGATGCAGCTCACCTTATCAGTGATGGTTTTCAGGTATAAGCATACCCATGTGCTGAGCATGAACATCGTTTCGTTGCACCCACCGCGGGTCGCGCAGCTCCGCACTGAGGGGAGTCGGGTCAAGCCTGCGGTATCACAACACGAGAGAACTCTCAGCGCTTCGACAAACTAGCCACAGGCGAGTACAGCACGGCAGATATAACGTCTATTAGTCAGTATTCCGATGCGACGAACTACCAAGAGGCCCGCATCGAGACAAACAAGGAACGAGGCCCACTTCCGGGCCTTCTGACGGTTGATTATTTCACAACTAGCCCAGGGCGAATCCTCGCTCCATCCACGAGAGTATCAAACGTCCTCGCGCATGATGCGCGTACGCCACCATGCGGGAAAGTAGTTCATCAGTTAGCGTCAACGCATGGACCACGACACAGTGACGACGTTTGTTGAAGACGCCATCGAAGAGCTCGAGCAGCGCAACGCGCTCGAGGAAGTTGAATACCTGCGTATGATGCTCGAGTGCGACGGCCCCGACGTTGACGGCGCAGTCTCGTCGCTCGTCAAATACGGCGCGGTCACGGTCGCCTGGGTTGAGCGGCTCGCAGCGATCAACGAAAAATCTGCGGGGTTCTTCGACGAAGAACTGGCGGAGCTGCGCGAGGGGCTCTCGGGCGCCTAGGCTCGCTACACGCCAGAGAGACCCCTGATCAGGCCATGCCGCACGCCGGCGGACAGGCACCGAGGCTCGCGTCGCGCCAGACGGGAGCACCCGAGACGCACACAAACCCCGGGCTTCCAACGGAAACCCGGAGTTTGAAATGGGTGGAGATGGGGGGAATCGAACCCCCGTCCAGCAGCCGGCCCCGAATTCTTCTCCGAGCGCAGTCTACGGTTTTATTTCTCAGCCCCCAGCATTGCGTAGACACACCGCCAGATAGGCTCAGTTGATTGAGTGTCGGAGGCGCCCCACCAACATGGGCGACTCCCAGTGGCTCCCTAGACGACGCCAGACACCGGGCCGGAAGCATCTCCCGGGCTGACGGACTAAAGGTTCAGGCTGCGATATCAGGCAGCGAGAACGTAGTCGGTGCGATTCTGTTCGGCACCTATTGGTTTGCACGCATCGTTAACGAGATGAGCGTACATTCTCGGCTCGCTTCACTTCGATCGACGACCACTGTCGAAACCGATCATCCCCTCTTGAGTTTTCAACTCACCGACACCCTACGAAACCGCAGACCGTCGGACACATCAGTTTACGCCCGCATCCCCCGCCCGTCAAGGGAAAACAGACGCCTCAGAGCAGCTTCGTCGACTCCAGCTTCGCCACCATGCGCCGATTGCCTCGCACCAGCAGCGGGCGCAGAGCCAGCCCCAGGAACGCGGTGAACAGGATGAAGGAAGCCAGGAACCACATGGCGTCCCCGTACTCGTGGCCCGCGTATCCGGCGATCGACGCGCGCAGCGCCGTGATCGCGTGCGTGGCTGGCAGGAACGGGGAAACGGACGAGAAGAAGGAGGGCAGGATCGCCAGCGGGAACGCTCCCCCGGCGCCCGAAATCTGCAGGACCAGGAGCAGCACGCCCAGGGCCTTACCCGCGTTCCCGAACGTCGCGATGAGCGTGTACATGAGGAAGGAGAACACGACGGCGGTCAGCCACAGGGTGCTCATGAACTGCAGCGGGTGAGCGTGCTGCACCTTCAGGAAGTACAGGTCTCCCAGCCCCACCAGGGTCGCCTGCGTGAGAGCGATTGTCCCAAAGATCAGGTAGCGCCCCAGGTATCCGGCGGCCAGGCCGACGGGCTTCGCGGTGAGGGTCGCGCGCAGCGGGTCGCCTTCCGGCAGACCGTCAGCAATGTTGGCGTCCGTGACGTCCGAGCGCAGCGACACGACCATCAGGATGGAGCCCACCCACAGCGCCAGGATCGTGTACAAGGGCGCCATCTGGGAGCCGAAGTTCGCGACCGGGTAAACGGGAATCTTCTCCACGCCGACGGGTGCCGCGATGGCCGCAGCCAGGGCCTCGGGATTATTCCCGATGATGGTCCCGAGCGTCGTCAGGTCTCCACTGGCAAGCGCCTCGCTGATCGAAGAGTGCAGGGAGTCGAGCTTACCGGCCGCCTCGCGCAGGCTCGTGGCCGCGCCGGTCAGGTTGTCGCGCAGTTGGGTGAGCCCCTCGCGCGCGCTCCCGCTCCCGTTCGAGGCCGTGGACGTCGCGCCCTCCAGGGACGTGCGGGCGGCGCTCAGGGAGGATTGGGCCGAGGCCAGGGTGGAGGCCAGCGATTCGAGCTGGGGCCGCAGGTTGGTCTCGTAGTCGGAGGACAGGCCGTCGACCGCGGAGCGCGCCTGAGCAATCAGGCCGTTCACCGTGTCATGCCCCGCCTGCGCGTTCGCGACCTTGGAGTCCAGCTCAGAGGCGGAGGAACGCAGCCCGTTCGCAACCGCGGTCAGACGGTCAGAGGCGGCCTGCAGGCGGTCCAGCGAGGACTGGGAGACGGGCGAACCCGGCAGCGCCGCGAGCGTCGACTTGATCGATGCGAAGCTGGCGGCCTGCGTGTCCAGCACGGAGGCCTGCGAGCGCAGCGTCGAGGCTGCGTCCGATGCGCTCGTCGAGCCGTTCGCATACACGCTCTCGACGGCGCTCGACAGGGAGGACAGCGAGGACTGCGAGGAGGAGATCGCGTCGGATACCGAGGAGACCGCCGCCGACGCAGCAGATCCGAGGCCGCTGGCCCCCGCCTGAGCACTCGACACCGCGGACTGCGCGGAGCCCTTCGCGCTGCCCAGCCCGTCCACGAGCGTGGTCGTCGAGTCGATGAGCGTCACCGAGGAGCCCACGAGGGACGCGTAGGCATCCGCACTATCGGCCGCGGTACGCAGGTGCGAAGCAACCGTCTGCACGCGGTTATCGAGGGCCGTCACCGTGTTCACCGCGGTCGGGGCGGACAGAGCGTCCCCCACCGAGGTCGCCGTATCGAAGGCAACCTCGGACAGAGTCTGCACGAAGATCTGGTTCACCTGGGCGCTCACGGCCTCGGCGCCCTGCCCGGCGATCTTCGGCGAGATACCGTTCTTCTTCTCGTTGACGTAGTAGGTCATCGGCGCGGAGGAAGCTCCCCCGTCGAAGAAGGTCAGCATCTCCTGCGAGAAGTCCGACGGGATGACGATGGCGGCGTAGTACTCGCCCGAGCGCGTCCCCTCGACCGCCTCGTCCTCGGACGCGATGACCCAGTCGAAGTTGTCTTTCTTACGCAGCGCGGACACCACGGAATCGCCGATGTTGACGTGCAGCGGCACCAGGTCCGACTTGTAGCCCGCGTCCGTGTTCGCAATCGCGATGCGCAGGCTCTTCGTGTTCCCGAACGGATCCCACGACGCCGCCACGTTGAACCACGTAAACAGGGACGGGATGACGACCAGGCCGAAGACGACGACGCTCGCGATCAGGGAACGATGCGCGCGGCGCAGATCGGCGCGGTAGATAGCCCAGATGGTCCTCACTGCTGCTCTCCCTTCGCCGCCTCCGACGCTTCGCCTGCGCCGTCCTCATCGACGAGGCCGGGGTCGGTCTCGTCCATGCCCTCTCCCCCGCGCTCACCCAGGGTTGAGGCGAGCGCCGACGAGATCGACGCGCCCACGGCGGCCGCGCCAAGCGCGAGACGCGATCGCGCGCCCTGCACGCGGCGGGTGAGCAGGGAACGCACGTCCTGCTCGTCCATGGCACCGAGGAGCTGCTGACGCGCCAAAGCCTCGCGCAGGTACTCCAGTCCAATCAGGAAAGTGATGACGAGGAGGACCCAGACGATCCAGGCCCCCAGAATGATCGGCACCTCCGCCACATTCGCGACGGACAGCACCGCCAGAGCCACCGGCACGATAACCCCGAGAATGATCGCGGCGCGGCGAATCGTCGGGTAACGACGCTCGAAGCGCGCGGCACGGCCGCTCACCGAGCGCTGGAAGCCGTCGTGATCGGCCAGGGCCGCCACGATCTGTGTCAGGCGATAGCGGTTCGAAGGAACGCGCGTGGCCTCAGCCAGGAAAAGACCAGACGACGCGAGGTCGCGCGTGATCATCGCGTTCAGGTTCACCAGGAACGGACGCAGCGCGAGGCCGATCGCGAAGGCAACCAGCGCCTCGACACCGAGAACCGCCAGGCACGACAGGTAGGTGTGCCCATAGAAGCCGGCCACGATCTCACGCAGCGCGTTAATGCCGTAGGTGAAGGGGAACAGCGGGTGCAGGAAGCGAAAGAAGGACGGGAGCATCTCGATCGGATACAGGCCGGCAGACCCAGGGATCTGCATGACCATGATGATGACGCACAGGCCCTTGCCGATGTGCTGGAAGCAGGTCGAGAGCATGTAGACGATCGAGGTAAACACCAGCGAGATGATCATCGCCGTCCCCACGAACGCGGGACGCGACACCGTCTGCACGCCAATAATCAGGTCGCCGATCGACACGACGAGCCCCTGAATGACCCCGAAGAAGGCGAGTAGCATCCACCGGCCCATGTACTTGGCAGCAGAGGACATGGGGCCGATGCCCTCCTCATCCACATCGAGCTTGAGGAGGAGGACGAGCGAGAACGCGCCGATCCACAGAGCCAGGTTCGTGAACAGCGGGGCCATCGCCGAACCGTAGGCGGCCACGGGGTACACGGCCTTCGTCTCGATCTGCGTCGGCGAGGCCATGAAGGAGGCGATCGAGTCGGCGTTGACTCCCAGGGAATCCGCGAGGTCGCGCAGCGTGTTCGAGGAGGACAGCGAGGAGATGTCCGTGGCCACCGAGTTCAGGTCGGTCGTGATCGCAGCGACGTTCGTGGCGCTCGTCTGGGTCGCCGTCTTTGCCCCGTCCAGCAGGGAATCAAGCTGGTCGAGCAGCCCCGACACCTGGTCACGCTGGCTGCGCAAAGTGTCGAGGGAGCCTCGCATCGAGGAAGACGCGCTCGAGAAATCATCGAGCGCCGAGGAAATGGCGGGCAGCTGGGCAGACACGCCGTTGCGGGCGCTCGTCACCGAGGCCGACACCGCAGCGGAGGCATCGGATGCAGACGCGAGCGCATTCGACATCGACGTGGACGTGGCGGACAGGTCCGAGTTGAGGGTCGTCAGGCTACTCAGGGCCGTGGACAGCGCAGCGTTCTGGTTCGTCAGGTCGGTCAGAGCCGTCCCCGCCGCAGGAAGGTTCCCGATCCCCAGGGCGTTCAGATCCGCGAGAACCTCGCCCACCGAGTCGTTGATCGACGTGCCCTCGGTAAGCAGGCCACCCACGCGCCCGGACGCGCCCTGCACCGCACCGTCGAGGGTGCCCGCGTCGGCCGAGACACCCGCCAGGGCGCTCGCCGCATTCGAGGACAGGCCATCAAGAGCCCCGCCCATCTGACCGGAGAATGAGGCCAGCGAGGAACGCGAATCGCTCACGAGCTGGTCCGCCTGGTCCAGGGACGTCGAGAGTGCAGAGGCAGCAGTGTCCAGATCACTCAGGGTGCCGCGCGCCGAGGCCACCGAGGCCTTCGCCGCGTCGATCTTCTCCCCCAAGCCGTCCAGGGTCTGCGAGGCGCTGCCCAGCTTGGCCGAGGCCTCGGACACCGACGCGGACACATCCGAACGCTTCTGGTCAGCGTTGTTCGCGATACTGACCCCGGCCTCGGACGCCTTCTCCGAGAGCACCTTGGCCACCGTCGAGACGAACGCGGAGTTGATCTGGCGGTCGAGAGACGTCGCGCCCGCGCCCGTGATCTTGGGGGCCACCGCGTTGTTCTTCTCGTTGACGTAATACTGGATATTCGGCTTGACATACGTGCCATCGACGATGCCCGTCAGGTCGCGCGAAAACGACGCCGGGATCACGAATGCCGCGTAGGAGTCGCCGCGTTCCACCTCGGCGCGCGCCTCGTCGGCGCTCACGAAGTGCCAGCCCAGCTGATCGTTCTCCTTCAGCTGGGTCTCCAGCATCGCACCGACGTTCACGGTGCCGATCTGATCCTTGGTAGCGCCCTCGTCCTCGTTCGCGACGGCGACCCGGATGTGGGAGGTGTGTGAGTACGGATCCCAGAATCCCGCAATGTTGAACCACGCGTAGAGCGCGGGCACGAACGCCATACCGATGATGACAATCCACGCGGCCGGCACACGCACCAGCCTCAGAAGATCACGACGAAAAATCCTGACGAAACCTCGCACGCAATCGCCTTCTTTCCCCTACCTGCGGGCCTGCTTCACGTAGCGGCGCATCGCGCGCTCGGCCTCGCGCTGATCCTGCTTCTCACGCAGGGCCTGACGCTTATCCCATTCCTGCTTGCCCTTGGCCAGGGCGATTTCGACCTTGACGCGGCCACCGATGAAGTACAGCTCCAGGGGCACGATCGTGTAGCCCTTCGCGGCCACGCGATCCTGCATGCGGTCAATCTCCGCGCGGTGCAGCAGCAGCTTGCGCTTGCGCGTCGGCGCGTGGTTGGTCCACGAGCCCTGCGAGTACAGGGGGATGTTGGCGCCGTACAGCCACGCCTCTCCCCCGTTGATCTCAACCCAGGCGTCCACGAGGGACGCGCGGCCCATGCGCAGCGCCTTCACCTCGGTGCCCATGAGAGCCAGGCCGGCCTCCCAGGTGTCCTCGATCGTGTAGTCGTGGCGCGCCTTCTTGTTACGGGCGATCGTCTTCTTCGCGTCGGAGGCAGCCTTGGCGCGCTGCCCCTCCGTGGGCTTGGGATTCTTCCATTCCTTGGGCATGCTGCCTCCTTTCAGACTCGTTTTCCGTACAACTTGCGGAAAGACCCCCGTAGCAAAACGCTACGAGGGTCCATCCTAACGCGGATTACAAATAATCCATCGGTTCAACGTAACTTCCGTTCTGAATGACACCAAAATGCAGGTGGCAGCCCGTCGCGTAGCCGGTCGAGCCGACCTCGCCCAGCGCGTCGCCCGCGTTTACGTACTGGCCCGGGGACACGTACTGGGCCTGCATGTGCAGGTATTCAGTGATGACGGAGTTACCGCCGACGAGGCCGTGGTTGATATCCACGTAGTTGCCCGCCGAGTAGTCTGAGGACACCGCATTGACGTATCCCGAAGCCACGGCGCGAATGATCGTGCCACAGTCGGCGGCCATGTCGGTACCCGAGTGGCCCTTCATGACGCCCAGCACCGGGTGGTAACGCATACCAAACGGACTCGTCACAACGATCGGGATATCCAGCGGACTACGGAAGCCCGAAGCAGACACGTATGAGGCACCCGAGGCACGGTTCGCCTCGTCGATGGCCGCGAGCTCCGCGCTGCGCGCCTGATAGTCCGCTTCGGCCTGGTCGAGCGAGGCCTGAACCTTGCCCTTCTGAGCGTCCCACTCGGCCTGCTTGGCCTGCGCCTGCGTCTTCAGGTTATTGAGCTCCGTGAGCTTGGAGTCAGCCTCACTCTTCGCAGCCTCGGCCTCGGCCTCGGCCTGCGCGGCCTTCGCCTCAAGGTCGGCGATACGCTCCGTGATGGCGTCCTGGCGCGTGGCCTGGGTGCGCTGGGACGAGGACACGTCCAGCGCCGCCGTCATCGTCTGGCTCTCCGTGCGCAGCGCCATGTCGGCAGCCGCCGCACGGT
>USPB01000023.1 GCA_900556405.1 uncultured Actinomyces sp. | reverse complement strand
AGGCGCGCGGGGGCATGGTGACGAAGTGGCGCTTCTCGTAGAACTCGCGGTAGTTAGGCAGATGTGACTTGGGGACGATACCGAGGACGCGTCCGCGGTGGATGGCGACCGCGCAGTTGTACAGGGCGTTGTCCTTGCGCAGGGGAGCGCCGACGACGAGGAGGGGGAGCAGGTCGGCGCTGGCCTCGACGATGGTGGCCAGGGCCTGCTCGACGTTATCGAGGAGCACGTCCTGCAAGAGGAGGTCATCGATGGCGTATCCGGAGACGCACAGTTCGGGGAAGACGCCCATGGCGACGCCGCGCGCATCGAGCTGGCGGGCCGCGTCGATGATCTCGCGTGCGTTCTCGAAGGGGCGGGCGGGGTGTACGGGCAGGGTCACGGCGGCGACGCGCGCGAAGCCCTGATCGTAGAGGGAATGGAAATTCATAGTTCTCCTTTGGTACTGGGCTTATTCTTGCGTACTCGGCGCGCTCGCGCTCTGTGGTGACGAGGTCGGGGCGGGCGGGCGTCGCAGGGGTGGGTCGAGGACGAAGGCGGTGTCGTCAACACCGGGGACGAGGCGGTAGAGGGCAGCCGGGCGACCTGCCCCCTCGCGCACGGTGCCGCCCGTCGGCTCGATGAAGGAGGCCGTCTTTGTTGCTTTGCGGTGGAAGTTGCGCGGGTCGAGCGCCGAACCCCAGATGGCCTCGTACGTCGTGCGCAGCTGTGTGATCGTGAATTCGGGGCCGCAGAAGGACGTGGCCAGGGGGGAGTATTCGATCTTGGAGCGGGCGCGTTCGACTCCGTCCGCGAGGATGCTCGCGTGGTCGAAGGCGAGGGGTGAGTTGGGGGTGAGGAGTGCGTCGACGGGGTGCCAGAGAGCTCTCGAGGCGTCGCCTCCCGCGTGGGTCGGCGCAAAAGATGGGGCGAGGAGGAGGTAGGCGACGGAGAGGACCGGCCCTCGGGGGTCACGTCCCTGCGGCCCGTAGGTGCGCAGCTGTTCGAGGTGTCCGGGGGGCGTGATGCCGGTTTCCTCCTCCAGTTCGCGCGCTGCGGCCTCCTCGGTTTGTTCTCCCTCGCGCAGGAAGCCGCCGGGCAGGGCCAGGTGGTCCTTGAAGGGTTCGATCCCGCGGTGTACGACGAGTGCGTGAAGGGTGTGGTCGATGACCGTCAGGGCGACGACGTCGACCGCGATCGGAACGGTGAGGGGCTGTGTCATGGTGTCATTCTAACCCATTTGCGTCGAGTTGACATTAAATGCTTTTCAGGGTTATCGTCATCCTGACATAAACAAATGGGTCACCAACCAAGGAGCCATCATGGGAACCCTCCACCACCACCCCTTCCTCATTCGCTACCAGGGCGGAGCCGGCGACCACGTCGTCCAGATCCGCGCCGGACGCACCATCCGATCCGGAGTTGGACAGTCCTTCTGGTTACGAGCCGGACGTTGCGCGCTCGCAGAAGTCCCCACCGCCAACCGCGCCCACAGCTTCCTCGTCCAGGCGACGACCTCCGACCAGCAAAACATCAACGCGCAGGTCGCCATTACCTACCACATCGAGGACGCCGAGGCCGCGGCCGCTCACTACGACTTCGGGCTCTACCCGCGCGAGGCCGGAGCGGACGCCCAGGGCCTGTGGCAGATCGACGAAACCGTCACCCGCATCGCGTTCTCCGCCCTGGCCTCGGCGATTGGGGAGATGACGCTGACCGACGCCATCACCGGATCCCTTGAACGGGTCGGCCGCGTGCTGACCCAAGCCTTCGCGGACGACGAGCAGCTGCGCGCCACCGGCGTCGCCGTCGTCGACGCACGCCTCCTGAGCCTGCGCCCGGACGAGGGCGTTGAATCCTCCCTGCGTGCCCCTCTCCTCGAGCAGCTCCAGGCCGAGGCCGACCGCGCCCTCTACGAGCGTCGTGCCCTCGCCGTCGAGCGCGAATCACAGATCTCCGAAAACGAGATGCAATCCAAGCTCGACCTGGCCCGCAAGCGCGCCGACCTGGTCGATCAGGAAGGCCACAACGCGCGTCGCGAAGCCGAGGAGAAGGCCGCCGCGGACGCGATCGCCGTTGAATCGGAAGCTCGCCGCATCACGGAGAAGGCCAAGGCATACGAGATCGACTGGAACACCGCGGGCCGCGCACGCATCGCCAACGACGCGGCCTACATCCAGGCTCTCGCCGAGGCCGGCCCCGAGGTGGCGCGTGCCCTCGCGCTGAAGGAAATGGCCAAGAACATGCCGTCCTTCGGGAACATCACCATTACCGCCGACGTGTTGAGCGACCTCGTCTCGGCGTTCACCGGTCACGCGAAGGAAGGCAAGTAACCATGCGTCGCCGCGCCGTCATCGTCCGACGCCCCACCGAGTTCGACGAGCTCATGGACCGCTACTCCACGCGCGGTCAGGTCGAATTCGTCCTGCGCAGCCGTGGGCGCACCCTGGAGTCCGTCGAACGCGCTCACGACGCGCACACGGCCGCGCTGGATCACGTGCGGGCGGGCATCCCGGACGGGTGGGCGAGCGCCGACGTGGAGCGCGACTGCCTGTCGCGTTTCCTCTTCGCCCCTGAGGACGTCATCGTCGTCGTGGGACCCGACGGCCTGGTCGCCAACGTCTCCAAGTACGCGGGCGACCAGACCATCGTCGGCATCAACTCGGTGCCCCAGTCCAACGCCGGTGTCCTCGTGCGATGCACGCCCGACCAGGGGGTCGCCGCCCTCGGTCGCATCGACGCGGGGGTCGACCTGCGTGTGGATCAGCTGACGATGGTGCGCGCGAGCGCCGACGACTCGCGCACGCTCACAGCCCTTAACGAGGTATTCATCGGGCATCCGAGCCACCAGAGTGCCCGCTACGAGCTGTCCGTGGGGTCATCCGTCGAACGCCAATCCTCCTCCGGGGTCGTCGTCTCTACCGGAACCGGGGCGACCGGGTGGGGTGCCTCCCTCAAGCGCGGCCGCCACATGGGGGAGCTACCCGCGCCGACCTCGCGCTCGCTCGCGTGGTTCGTGCGTGAGGCCTGGCCCTCTCCCTATACCGGAGTTGAGCACACCGAGGGCCTCCTGGACGACGGTGAGGCTCTCAGCCTCGTTGTTGGCTCCGAATCCCTCGTGCTCTTCGGCGACGGCATGGAGTCAGACCGCCTGACCCTCACCTGGGGGCAACGCGTGCGGATCGCTCGCGCCCCGCGAGCCCTCGCCCTCGTCGATCCGGCTGGCCTGGGGGAGGGGCTAGGGCGTCCGACCCCGCGATCATCGGATCCTCACACTCGCCCACGGCTGTGATATGCGGATAGGTTACGAAGATGCGGATAGGTTACGAAGATGCGGATAGGAAAATAAGCTATCCGCATGCGCATAACCTATCCGCATACGCACAACCTATCCGTGTGTGAAGACCCGCGTGCGGCAACGCCTACGCAGGCAGAACACCCCGCGCGCGCAGCTCGTCCATGACGTGATCAAGGGTCGCGCCAACCGGCTCGCGAACGATCAGGTCGGCGTGCGCATCCGCCGAGGTCGGGGTGGCGTTCATGAGAACCAGGTGGTCCCCGGAGAAGTAGTTGATGAGGCCAGCTGCCGGGTACACCACCAGGGACGTTCCGGCCACGATCAGTGTGGACGCTCGCGCGATGGCTGATACGGCGGCCTCGATGACGGCCTCGTCGAGGGATTCGCCGTACATGACGATGTCCGGGCGCATCTGCCCTCCGCACGACGGGCACGCGGGCACCGGGTCCCCGTCGACCGTGACGGCGTCATGCAACGCTGCGACGGACCCGCATGCAGTGCACACGAGGCGCTCCCAGTTGCCGTGCAGCTCCCACACGGCGCGCGATCCGGCACGCTGGTGCAGGCCGTCAATGTTCTGCGTGATGACAGCGTCCAGGCGCCCCGCGGCCTCCAACGCGGCCAGGGTCCTGTGCGCGCCATTGGGCTCCACGGGGCGGTAGATCTCGTGGAACCACTCCCAGTACGCCTCGGGGTGCTGGGTGAAAAAGTCGATGCTCAGGACCGTTTCGAGGGGGATCTCGCGTTCCTGAAAGTAGAAGCCGTTCGCCCCGCGAAAATCGGGGATCCCCGACTCGGTCGAGACGCCTGCGCCGCCGAAAAACACGGTCGACGGGGAAGTAGTAATCCAGTCCGCCAGGGTGGAAACATCGCCGTTCATGAGGCCCTCCTCGAGATGACTACTCTGCCAGGATACGCCCGAGGCCGAGGCCCCACGCGGGAACCCCGGCCTCGAACGAACCTCAGAATCAGGCGAAGGTAAGCGCCTGGCGGGCGATCGCCAGCTCCCGGTGTGTGTCTTGACGTCAGCATATTGAAGACGACGGTTTGCTCGGGGTCGGTGCGCTCGCACGAGCGTGCACGAGCTGGAGGCGAGAGAGATTCTCGGCAGACATGCCGGTCAGTGAATCGAGGTGGGGTCGTGCCCTATCGAGAATCCGGATGTGGTGGATATTGTCGATACTGCGTCGATGAAACTGGAGGGTGGATTCATACGTGAAACCTCCACGAAGATCAGCGATAAAACTGTCTGCTACCCATCGGTAGGAGCTGTTGAGAACCAGTTGATAGTCGCATGCGCGGCCAATGAGAGCCGCGACCCAGTCTGCACATTGGATGTTCGTCGAAAGCTCCGAGTCGATATATGCGGGGGCTTCGAGGATTCTCAGCATCTCCTGGTGATCCTTGATGCGACTGTAGATGTGGGCATAACTGCGTGTCACCTGGTGAAAGCGTTGCTTCTCGTTGATCATGTCCTGGAAGAGGAGGATGTTCTGGTCTTCGTGTTCGGCGTGCCTGCAGAGCCGGTTGATCGCTTCGCCCAGGCACTCAAGCGTTCTTTCTTCTCGCATGGCCTCCCAACTATTGCCGGTGTCTTTTCCCCACACCTGTCCGGGGGAGCCGATGGGTTTTTCGCGCACGAAGTAGAAGAGCTTGCCGCTATACCTACTCGGGATTCGTGCGAGAAGTGAGCGCAGTTCAACTACTTCCTGACGTCCTGCGCGCCCCATCGCGTGCTTGCTGAGGAGGTCAGACCCTTTGCGTTCCCAGGTAGGAGCGTAACCTCCTGGCTCTTCTGTGCCCTCGCCGCAGAGGAATGAGTAGAACTTCTTCTTGGTTGCTGCGACATCTCGCGATAAAGCATGGACATGCTGTTCAGGGACGACGAAGCCTGCATAGCCAAAGACAGGTGAGGTATTGAATCGCTTGTGGTCCTTCGAAATAAAGGCACCGGCCTCGCCAACTTCGTCGATGTAAGCGATGAGCATGTTTCTCCTCACTGAGAGACGCAAAGACCCACGGCGCAACATGTGCGCTCGTGGGCCCGCGGATTGGCACTCTGCGAGGACCTGCTCGCCGTTACCACTTGTCATGGTAGTCGGTGTGTTGGCGTGCAGTCAATAGTGGACGTGGATACGCCCGAGGCCGGGGACCCACGTGGGAACCCCGGCCTCGTGCGGAAAAACCGATCAGGCGAAGGTCAGCGCCTGGCGGGCGATCGCCAGCTCCTCGTTGGTCGGGTAGACGACGAGGGTGACGGACGAGTCGGGAGCGGACACAATGCGCGGCTCCTTGATGCGGCCCTTGTTGGCCTCGACGTCGATCTTGACGCCGAAGGGAGCGAGGGCCTCGGCCAGCTCGCGGCGCACGTCGTCGTCGTTCTCGCCGATGCCGGCGGTGAAGGTGATGACGTCCAGGCCGCCGAGCTCAGCGGCGTAGGAGCCCACGTACTTCAGCAGGCGGTTGATGTACACGTCCATGGCGGTACGGGCGCGCTTGGCGGCCTCGGGGTCGGAGGTGTTGTTGATGACGTCCCACACGGAGCGCATGTCGGACTCGCCGGTCATGCCCTTCATGCCGGACTTCTTGTTAAAGAGGGTGTCGACCTCGTCGACGGTCATGCCGGCGACGCGCTGCAGGTGGAACACGACGGCGGGGTCGATGTCGCCGGTGCGGGTGCCCATCATGAGGCCCTCGAGGGGGGTCAGGCCCATGGAGGTGTCGATCGGCTTGCCGTTCTTGACGGCGGAGGCGGACGCGCCGTTGCCCAGGTGCAGGACGATCTGCTTGAGGTCGTCGCGGCCAAGCATTGTGGAGATTTCCTGGGAGACGAACTGGTGGGAGGTGCCGTGGGCGCCGTAGCGGCGCACCGAGTACTTCTCGGCGGTCTCGGTCTCGAGGGCGTACAGGGCGGCCTTGTCGGGCAGCTGCTGGAAGAACGCGGTGTCGAAGACGGCGACGTGGGGGACGTCGGGCATGAGCTCGCGCGCCACGTCGATGCCCTTGAGGTGGGCGGGGTTGTGCAGCGGAGCCAGGGGGCACAGCTCTTCGATCAGGTTGCGGACCTCGTCGGTGATGAGGGCCGGACCGTCGAAGTAGCGGCCGCCCTGAACGACGCGGTGGCCGACGGCGAGGATGTGAGCCTCGGCCAGGGACGGACCCTCCGTGTCGAAGAGACGCAGGACCTCACGCATGCCGACGGTGTGGTCGGGAACCGGGAGCTCTTCGGTGGTGACGGCATCGCCGTACTCATGCTTGATGAGGCCGGTGGTGTCACCGATGCGCTCGACGATGCCCTTGGCGATGGCGTCGCCGGTTTCGGGGTCGACGAGCTGGTACTTGATGGAGGAGGAGCCGGAGTTAATGACGAGAACGGAGGACGAGGTCACGCGTTCGCCTTTCGTGTTGTGGGGTTGGGGGATGAAGGACGAGGCCGGGGCCCGTTTACGTCTAATGGTAACCGGACCCCGGGGGCTCGTTCCCGTTCAGCCCTGGGCCTGGACGGCGGTCAGGGCGACGGTGTTGACGATGTCTTCGACGAGGGCGCCGCGCGACAGGTCGTTGACGGGCTTGTTGAGGCCCTGCAGGACCGGGCCGACGGCGAGCGCGCCGGAGGAGCGCTGGACCGCCTTGTAGCCGATGTTTCCGGCTTCCAGCGAGGGGAAGACGAAGACGGTGGCCTTGCCGGCGACGTCGGAGCCGGGCAGCTTCTTGGAGGCGACGGCCGCGTCGACGGCTGCGTCGAACTGGATGGGGCCTTCGATGGCCAGTTCGGGGGCCTTCTCGCGGGCGATGCGGGTGGCTTCGACGACGGCGTCAACGTCGGGGCCGGATCCGGAGGTGCCGGTGGAGTAGGAGAGCATTGCGACGCGCGGGGTGACGCCGAACTGGGCGGCGGTGCGCGCGGAGGTCACGGCGATGTCGGCGAGCTGTTCGGGCGTGGGGTTGGGGTTGACGGCGCAGTCGCCGAATGCCCACACGCGGTCCTTCATCGCCATGAGGAAGATGGAGGAGACGACGGAGACGCCGGGGGCGGTCTTGATGATCTGGAAGGAGGGGACGATCGTGTGCGCGGTCGTGTGGGCGGCGCCCGAGACCATGCCGTCGGCGTCGCCCATGTGGACCATCATGGTGCCGAAGTAGGACACGTCGGTGACCTTTTCGCGGGCCTGTTCAAGGGTGACGCCCTTCTTGGCACGCAGGCGTGCGAATTCTTCGGCGTAGCGCTCGAGGTATGCAGGGTCGCTCACGGAGACGACCTGGGCGGCGCTCAGGTCGAGGCCGAGTTCGTCGGCGCGCTTGGCGACGTAGTCGGCGTCGCCCACGAAGGTGATGTCGGCGATGCCGGCGGCGAGGACCTGGGCGGCGGCCTGCAGGACGCGGTCGTCGTCGGGCTCGGGCAGGACGATGCGCTTGCGGTTTGCGCGGGCGCGCTCGATGAGGTCGGCCTGGAAGGCGAGCGGCGTGACGGCGGTGGGGGTGGGGGCCTCGCGCAGGGTGGCTGCGGCGTCCTCGCCGAGGGGCAGGGTGAGAACGGGGACGTCGGCCTCGAGCGTGGGGGCGCCACCGGTCAGGACGACGGCGACGACGGAAGCGGCGGCGGCCTCGGCGCGCAGGCGGGCGGCGGCGATCTCTTCGGCGAGGAGTTCGGCGCTGGCGCCCTCGGCATCGAAGGCGAGGACGACGCCGGCGCGCGTGGCGGCGGCGAGGTTCAGGTTCCAGGCGACGTGGTCGAAGGCGCGGTTCGAGGCCTCACGGGCGGGGGAAATGAGCGCGTCGTCGCCGGCGGCGCGCACGGCTTCGACCACGGCGGGCAGGGCGGAGGCGGGACGCAGGGCGGCGTCGGTGGCCGTCGTGCCGGCCAGGGCGTCGACCGTGGTGACGCCGAGAACGCGGGCCAGCTCGTCAGTGGCGAGGGCGGCGGCCTCCGACGAACCGGGGGCAACGACAATAAAGCGGGACACTCGAATGCTCCTTTGATGCGAGAAATATGCTGCTGGTCTCAGGGACCTTTGGACTAATACTAAACCCGCGCGCCCTGAGAGTCCTATTCCTTTGCTCGTTCCTTTGCTCGGACGAGGCGGGGGCTGGTTGTGTGCGTGGACGAGGCCGGGGCTGGTGTGCACAGCGATGTGAGCGGTCGTATGGTCGGGTGCACTCGTGCGCTAGGGTAGGGGGCGTGAATGACGAGGAGAAGACCATGCGCGCACGAGTGGGTGCGTGGCTTGGGGCTGCCCTCAGTGCGGTGGGGGTGCTCGGCGTGATAGCGCTGGCCGTGACGGATCACCGTCACCGTGCAGTCATGCTGATGGTCGCTGTGCTCGTCGGGATGGGGGCGCTGCGCCTGTGGACGCCGGGGCGCCCGTGGTTTGCGTCGCGCGCGCGTCTTATGGATGTCGCGGTGTACGTGATTCTCGCCGCGATTATTTGGTGGTTTGCGCCGTACGTGTCGACGCTCGCGGTGCGTTAAATCCGCGGAGTGTGGCCCGCGCGAGGGGTGGATGCCCTCGTCGTGGCGCTCTGTCGGCCACGTGATTTGCGCCGCATCTATCCCGTATCCTGGCTACCGCTTCAAGAATGCGTAAAGTTCGGGCATGCTAGGCGTGACCCATCATCCCTAATTTCAAGGTGAGAGACATGCGCGCGTTCCTGCGTAAATCCGGAATCCTCGTGTGGGTGATCGCTGCGATCGTCCTCGCGACCGTCCTCGGATCCGTCCGTATCGGCGATAACCACCTGGTTCCCGTTGAGATTGGCCGTATCTTTGCGACCTTCTCGGCTATTTTCAGCCAGTTCCTGTCCTTCTCGATCCCGCTGATCATTATCGGCCTCGTGACCCCCGCGATCGCGGATCTGGGCCGCGGCGCGGGTAAGTGGCTGGGTATTACGACGGCGATCGCCTACGCGTCGACGCTGTTCTCGGGCTTCCTGACCTACCTGGTGTGCGCGTCCCTGTTCCCGCGCCTCCTGGCGTCCACCCAGCTGGCTGATGTTGCCGAGCCGGGCAGTGCCCTGGAGTCCTACTTCACGATCGAGATGCCTGCGCCGCTACAGGTGATGACGGCGCTGCTCCTGTCCTTCGTGGTGGGTCTGGGCCTGTCGATGGTGCCGCGCGGAGTGCTGCGTAAGGGCTTCATCGAGTTCCGTGCCATCATCACGCGCCTCATTGAGACGATTATTATTCCGCTGCTGCCGCTGCACATCTTCGGTATTTTCCTGAACCTGACCTACACGGGCGAAGCCGCCTCGGTTATTCGTACGCTGCTGCGCGTCGTCGTCGTGGTTCTGGTCCTCGAGGTCGTCATTCTGCTGACCCAGTTCTGCTTCGCGGGTCTCGTCGCGCGTCGCAACCCCTTCAAGGCGCTGGTGACGATGATGCCGGCTTACCTGACGGCTCTGGGTACGTCGTCGTCGGCGGCCACCATCCCGGTGACGCTGCGTCAGACGAAGAAGAACGGCGTGTCCGACGCGGTCGCGTCCTTCACGATTCCGCTGTGTGCGACGATCCACCTGGCTGGCTCGACCTCGAAGATCTTCTCGTTCGCGTTCGCCATTGTGCTGACGCAGGGCCTGAGCGTTTCCTCCCTGCAGTGGGTGGGCTTCATCTTCATGCTGGGCATCACGATGGTCGCGGCCCCCGGCGTCCCCGGCGGCGCCATCATGGCGGCCACGGGCCTGCTGAGCTCGATGCTGGGCTTCAACGACGCGCAGGTCGCGCTGATGATCGCCACCTACATTGCGCTGGACTCCTTCGGTACCGCCACGAACGTGACGGGCGATGGTGCGATCGCGCTGATCGTGGATCGTATGGCCCACGGTTCGATCGGCAACGAGGGCGACCCGGAGAACGCTCGCGAGTTGGCGTTTGACGGCATGGCCTACCTGGACCGCGTGTCCGTCGAGGGTGTTGTGAGCCCCGAGGAGCTGGCGGAGTCGGCTGCACGCAACAGCAGCGAAACGGTCGCCTAGTTTGTTGTGATTGTGCTCGCGCGCGCCCGCCGTTTTCGGCGGGCGCGCGCTTGTCGTTTCCTGGGTAAATGGGAGTTAGGCCCTAGTGGTGGAGGCGCAGGTCACGTAGAATGGGACACGATAGGCACACCGGGCTTCGCAGCCCGCTCCGTCAACGAAAGATGGCAGAAAAATGAGCACAGTTCGTATCGGTGTCCTCACGTCCGGCGGCGACGCCCAGGGAATGAACGCGGCTGTTCGCGCGGTTGTGCGTACGGCGCTGGCGCGCGGCGCGCAGCCCTACGCGATCTATGAAGGCTGGCAGGGAGCCTGCGCGGGTGGCGATTCCATTAAGAAGATGGAGTGGTCGGACGTCTCCTCGATCCTCGCCGAGGGCGGCACGGTGATCGGCACGGCCCGCAGCGCGGACTTCCGCACGTACGAGGGTCGCCACCGCGCGGCCGCGAACCTGCTTGAGCACGGCATCGATCACCTCGTGGTGATCGGTGGTGACGGTTCCCTGTCGGGTACGAACGAGTTCCGCGGCGAGTGGGCGCAGCACGTCGCCGAGCTGGCCGCTGAGGGCGTCATCTCGGCCGAGACCGCGGCCGCCCACCCCGCCCTCATCATTGTCGGCCTCGTCGGCTCGATCGATAACGACATGGTGGGCACGGATATGACGATCGGCGCGGACACTGCGCTGCACCGCATCCTGGACGCCATCGACCAGCTGACCAGCACGGCGGCCTCGCACCAGCGCACGTTCGTCGTCGAGGTCATGGGACGCCACTGCGGCTACCTGCCCCTCATGGCGGCTGTTGCGGGCGGCGCCGACTACGTGTTCACGCCCGAAGACCCCGCGGGTCCGGGCTGGGAGGATGACCTGGCTGAGCACCTGCGCCTCGGTCGCGAGGCCGGCCGTCGCGAGTCCATCGTCCTGGTGGCAGAGGGTGCGCACGACCGTGATGGTAACGAGCTGTCGACCCAGCTGATCGCCGACACGATCCAGGAGCGCACCGGTGAGGATGCGCGCGTGACGATCCTCGGTCACGTACAGCGTGGCGGTACTCCCTCGGCGTACGACCGTTGGATGTCGACGCTGCTGGGCTACGCCGCCGTCCAGGAGATCCTCGCCTCCACGGCCGAGGACGAACCCGTCATCCTGGGCGTGCGCCGCAACCGCATCACGCGCGTCCCCCTCATGAAGGCCGTCCACGACACGCGCGCGGTCAAGGACCTGATCGCGGCCGGCGACTACGCGGCTGCCCAGGCCTCGCGCGGCTCGTCCTTCTCCTCGATGGTGGGCATCAACCAGATCATGTCCACGCCCCCGCAGCTCACCCCCGAGCCGACGGGCGAGTCCCAGCGCGTCGCAATCCTGCACGCGGGCGGCCTGGCCCCCGGCATGAACACGGCGGCCCGCGTGGCCGTGCGCCTGGGTATCGCCCGCGGCTGGACGATGCTCGGCGTGGAGGGCTCGTGGAGCGGCCTGGCCGATGACCGCGTGCGTGAACTGAGCTGGTCCGACGTGGAAGGCTGGGCTTTCAAGGGCGGCGCCGAGCTCGGCACGAAGCGCGACATCCCGCCGGTCGAGCAGTTCTACGCGCTGGGTCGCGCCATCGAGCGCAACCAGATCGACGCGCTCCTCGTCATCGGCGGCATGAACGCCTACCTGGGAGTCCACGCGATCACCTCGGAGAAGGACCGCTACCCGGCGTTCCAGATCCCGATCCTGCTCATCCCCGCCTCGATCGACAACAACCTGCCCGGCTGCGAGCTCGCGATCGGCACAGACACGGCGATCAACAACGCGACGTGGGCGATCGACCGTATCAAGGAGAGCGCGGCGGCCTCCAAGCGCTGCTTCATCGCCGAGACGATGGGACGCCGCTGCGGCTACCTGACCCTCATGAGCGCCCTGTCCAGCGGCGCGGAGTACATGTACATCAACGAGGAGTCCCCCTCCCTCGAGCAGATCGCCGCGGACGCTAAGCGGATGGTCGCCTCCTTCAAGTCCGGCCGACGCCTGTTCCTGACCCTCCTCAACGAGTCGGCGTCCCAGTACTACGACCGCGAATTCCTGGCCGACGTGTTCAACGCCGAATCCGAAGGAATCTACGACGTGCGCCACCAGGCCCTCGGCCACATGCAGCAGGGCGGCTCGCCCTCGCCGTACGACCGCCTGCTGGCCACGCGCCTCGTGGCACGGGCTTTCGAGCAGCTGGTGGACCAGTTCGAGCGCGGCGACCGCGGCGCCTACTACATCGGCCAGGTCGGTGCCGTGATGGAGGCGCGCCCGGTGAAGAACATGTTCGACGACCTCGACCTCGTCAATCGTCGTCCGTTCCACCAGTGGTGGCTTGACCTCGTGCCTGTCCAGCGCATCGTGTCGCTGCAGAACCCGGGCATCGAGGCCACGCCCATCCCCATCGACGATCCGGTCGCCTGACCCCGCTTAATTGTCACGGCGTACGAGGCCGTGGTTCCGTGAGCGCTCGCGGGCCACGGCCTCGTCGTGTCAGGAGAGCCAAGCGGGGGTGACCAGGGGCCAAGTCCCCGCTAAACTAAAGTGCGAACCTATCTCTACTGTCAGGAGACCCCATGAGTGATATCCCCGTGATCGACCCGACGATGACCCCCGCGTGGGACACGCTCGACCAGCTGGCCGACAACTTTGAACCCGATCTGCGCAAGCTTTTCGCGGATGACCCCAACCGCACCCAGACCTTCACCTTCGACGCGGCCGACCTGCACGTCGACCTGTCGAAGAACCTCGTGTGCCCCACGCTGGTGGGCCACCTCCTCGCCCTCGCCGAGCAGACGGGCGTCCTGGAGCTGCGCGACCGCATGTTCGCGGGTGAGCACATCAACGTCACCGAGGACCGCGCCGTCCTGCACACCGCGCTGCGCCGCCCCGCGACCGACTCGCTGACGGTCGACGGCCAGGACGCGATCGCCGACGTGCACGAGGTGCTGGAGAAGATCTACGCCTTCGCACGCCGCGTCCGCTCCGGCGAGTGGGTGGGCATCACCGGCAAGCCCGTCAAGACCGTCGTCAACGTTGGTATCGGCGGCTCTGACCTGGGTCCCGTCATGGCGTACGAGGCCCTCAAGCCCTACGTGCAGGAGGGCCTGGAGTGCCGCTTCATCTCCAACATCGACCCCACCGACGCGGGTGAGACCACGAAGGACCTGGACCCCGAGACGACCCTCGTGATCGTGGCCTCCAAGACCTTCACGACGCTCGAGACCATCACGAACGCCAAGGTCGTGCGCGCCTGGCTGCTGGACGGTCTGCGCGAGCGCGGCATCTCCATGATCATGATCTCGCACAAACTCGGCGAGGTCTCGCACACCGCCGACCGCGCGACCATCATCCGCGACGGCCGGACCATTGATACCGCGCCTCTTCACGGACAGGGCATGATCGGCGAGGACGAGATCATCCGCCTCATGGTCGGGCGCTCCCTGGGCAACCGCTACCCCGACCACGTCTCCACCGTGGGTGAGGAGATCCTCCGGGTTTGCGACTGGAGCGTGCACCACCCCATCGACGTCTCCCGCAAAGTCGTCGACGGTGCGGGGCTGACCCTGCGGCGCGGAGAGATCGTGGGACTGGCCGGGCTCATGGGGGCCGGACGCACCGAGCTGGCCATGAGCCTGTTCGGACGCTCCTACGGAACCGATATCTCCGGCACGGTTCTCAAGGACGGCGAGGAGATCTCGACCTCCACCGTCGCCAAAGCGATGGGGCACGGGCTGGCCTACGTCAGCGAGGACCGTAAGGTCCTCGGCCTCAATCTCATCGCGGACGTCAGGACCAACACGGCGGCGGCCGCTCTGAGCAAGATCTCCAGGCACGGCGTTGTCGACGATTCAGCCGAACGCGAGGTGGCCGAACGCTATCGACGCGAGCTGCGCATCAAGACGGCCTCGCTCGCCGCGCCCGTCGGCTCGTTGTCGGGCGGTAACCAGCAGAAGGTCGTCCTCGCCAAGTGGATCTTCACTGACCCTGACGTCCTCATTCTCGATGAGCCCACTCGCGGCATCGACGTCGGGGCGAAACTCGAGATCTACCAGATCATCGATTCGCTGGCCGATTCGGGCAAGGCGATCCTCGTCATCTCCTCGGAGCTCCCCGAGCTCCTAGGTATCTGCGACCGTATCTACGCGATGAGTCAGGGTCGTATCACCGGACAGCTTCCACGTGCTAAGGCCGATC
>USPB01000022.1 GCA_900556405.1 uncultured Actinomyces sp. | reverse complement strand
CCTCCCATTCCCTGGACTTCAATTTCGATGTCCAAGAAACGGGAGGCAGTTCACACACGGTAGCCGGGGTTCTTGTTTCCTCATCCCCTTCTCAGAACTCCATCCCATCGTCCTCCAACGACTTCTGAGCCTGACTGACCTGTACACGCTTGCTAACGAGCTTGTTCCCATAGGAGCGCTCGACCTCCCGGGCCCGGCCGATGAGCACCTCGGAGTTCTTCGCGAACGTCCGCTCGACGGAGGCGCGGGTCCGCTCGACCTCCTCACGTGTCCGCTCATCGACGCGCTTGGAGATCGCCGAGGCGAGAGTCTTTGCTCCGAGGGACGCGAGATGCCTCGCTTGTTCGCTGGGGATCGAGCGTGCGGTCATCGCCTCGGCGTAGGTCGCATCGGCCTCGGCGAGCCGCTCACGCGCTGCCTGCTGAAGACGCCGAGCCTCGGCCTGTCCCTCAGCTCGGCCTTCCTGTCGTCCCGCCTCGCGCGCCGAGGAGCGGACGGTCTGGGCGTCGCGCTCGGCCTCGTCGAGGATGTCGGCGCTCTCGGTCTGGGCGTCCGAGATGATCTCACTGGAACGCTGCCGTGCTGCTTTAACGAGGCGCTCAGCCTCCGCGCGCGCCTCTGGCTCCAACTTGGCAACCCTTGCGAGGGTCTCTTCTGCGGTTTCGAGGGCCTGCATCGAGGCAACATACTCGGCCTTCGCGAGACTCTCCGTGGAACGCTCCGACGACTCGCGCTCGATGTCGAAGCCCTTGGCGATCAGGTGCTCACGCAGGCCCACATGAAGGTCGCGAATCTTCTCCCACCCGGGCACTCGACGCCCGTCCTCGTCGCGCACGTCGCGGTGCTCGGAGTAGGCGCGCGACCAGTCCTGGCGGAGGCTGCCGGGGTGCTTCGGATCATCCCCGAAGGTGTCCGCGAGAACGTGCATGTGAGGGGTGTTCTCGCTGTACTGGAGAGAGATCCCGAGGATGCCGTCCATGCCTCCGGGAACGACGTTCGCACCCAGGTACTCAAGGACTGCCGAGAAGTACTCATCCGCCTCATCCCTATCACGTGCGACCCACCGTGAGCGGCTCGCGGGCTCGCCCGTCTCGGGATCGATGCGGCGTTTGCCGGTGCGTGGATTGATCGCCGGATAGAAGTCGGGCTGCTCGACGCACATCGTGCGCGGCAGATGCACGAGGAACGTCGTCGTCGTGACCGTTCCGCCCACCATCTCGCCGCGCTTGTTCTTCTTATCTTTCGTGATCTTGCGCGACAACCTCGCGGCGCGAGCGTCGCCGTATTCCATGACCTCGCGAATGTCCTCACAGAGGCGGAAACCGCCCTCGCCGTCATTCACATAAGACTCATTATCGGCCTCCTCCGCGACCATGATGTTCGGGTTCTTCTTCGCGTATCGCTCGACCGCCCCGGGGACGATCTCGCGCATCATCTCGTCAAGCGTCCCTCGTCGACCGGCGATGGACTTCGTATGCGAGATGTGACAGGACGCGCGTCCTGCTGCTGGCGCTGACAATGCCATCGTTCTCTCCTTCCTTACTTCGTTCGTCTGTCGTTCTCGATGGGCCCCGTCCAGGCCGTCGTGGGGCCCTGGCTCGCGTTGCTCGCCTGCCCACGACGCCCCTCCCGGGATCGGTGCCGTGCTTGTTTGGGTCCCTGGCTCCGCCTGCCCCAACAACCCCGTCACCGGGTAAGCCGTCCGTCTCTCCGGGGCCCTGCTTCGCTGCCCTGAGAGACGTACGTCTTACGCCATAAGACGTTTTTCGCTAACGCTCCAAACGTCATGGCGCTCTCCGAGGGCGGGGACTGAGGTCGAACCTGCGCTCGCTCGGTTCTTCCCTCTGTCCCCAACACCGGTCAGAACGATGCGTACGCATCGTGACTGCCCGGCTGGTCGTCGCCTTCGTCAGACCCCCACTGGGGGTCTTCCTCCGGCTCCTCCGAGGCATCGTTCTCGGTGTTATTCACACCGAGAACACGACGCAAAGCATCCGCAATTTCAGGCTTGTTCACGACCTGAACAAGAGCCAAAATCGCGTCTGTATTGTCCGCAAAAAGAGCACCGGCAACAGCTTCACCGAGGTCCGTTTTTGCGGACACGAGTTCCCTCTCTTCAGCCACCTTCAGTGCCCTTCGAGCAGCGCGAGCTTCAGAGTTCCTCTTGTCGAGATACTTGCGAAGTTCCTGTGATGTTTCCGGAAGTTCGAGGGTTGCTTTTTTGCTCATGAGTTTTCCTTTCTCTTTCGTATAAATGCCGGTGCCAACCCGGCGTGAGGGCTAGATGGTGTTGATCGGCTGAAGACGAACGAGGCCACGACCCCGAGGGCGGTTCTCAAAGAAGCGCGGGTGCCCAGTGGACGTATCCCCCCACTCGATTCCCAAGTCGTAGCCGTACTCTTTGGCGAGCGGTTCATCGTCCCAGTACTGACCCCACATGACGGGGTTCTCGTCGCGTCCCATGAGTCTGAAGTGGGGTGTGCTCTCGCCGTCGAGGATGACCTTCAGACGATCTCGGAACTTGCGGTGGGAGATCACATGACCCGAGGGATTCGTCTGCTTGAACCAAGCGACGAACGTCGCGAACAAGAACTCGACAGGTAGAACATTGGACACCAGTCGGTGCGAGTTCTCGCTCCACCAAGCACGCACAGGATCGTTGTTGAGCTTGACGTCTTCACCGAGCTCGACGGCCTTCGTTCCGACGATGAAGTCGTCGAAGTCGGGCTGCTCCAGGGCGACTTTGAGGACGTATTCCAGGACCTCAGGATCACGCATGAACTTGTCTTTAATGGACGAGTCCCGAGCTCCCGTGAAGCACTTGTCGAACGGCAGGAACGCGAACCGTCGCCACAACGAGTCAGTTTTGTCGGCGAACTCGGGCAGGTCGTTGAGGCACTGGACCATGATTCCGCGAGGTCGCCACTGGACGGCACGCTGGTTCTTCCGGTCGATCGTGATGACCTCGTGGGTGATGTACTGCTTCAAGTCGCTCGCTGTCTCAGTGAAAACGCTCACCGAGTTCTCATCAGTAAACACCGCAGACTTACCGAAGAGCGGCTCCGTGCCGAACCGGTCAGAGAACTTCTTGAGGGGCACAGAGGCCCAGTTACCAGCACCTACGAGCTCCTTCAAGAGCACGAGCAGTGTGCCCTTGCCGCCCTCACCCTTAGACGAGTAGAAGCAGACCGCCTTGTCGTAGTTTTTATGAACCCGAAGGGCAGCTGTGATCGTCTGCCAGACGAGCGCGACCCGTTCCATATCGCCCGTGAAGAGGTCCGCCAACCACGAGTTGAACTCCCAGGGCGAGCCGTCCTTCAACGTGCGGATCGGGGAGACAGCATTCGGGTTGTAGGCGGTCATGCACTTGGTCAAGTACACGCGATCTGGCGAGAACGCTTCGAGCGTGCGAGTCTCAACGTTGTAGATGCCGTTACCCACCGGGACGAGGTGCGGCTCCGTGCACTCGGCGACCATCGGCGCGAGCGAACGCAGCTGCGCGTAGACCTCGTTCACGAGATACGTGTTCGCGGTTTTCGTGTACGAACTCAGAAGGTTGCGCACCCCCTCGCGCTCAGTGATCTCGCGATACGTGCCCTCGAAGCGGCCTGAAGAGTGGTACCGCATGAGGGGCATCTTCGAGACCTCATCTGTCTCTTCACCGACGAGCACCACGCGATGCTCGGAGGCGATGAACTGCGCGAGCATGAACGGTGGCAGGTTCTCCGGCGCGCTCCTGACGACGCAGCTACCCTTGTTCGCCTTGATGATCGCGAGGAAGTTACGGATCAAATCAAACGCCTTGCGATCCATGCGACGGCCACGGTTGCGCCCCGTCAGACCCTCGGCGTTCGCCCAGCGGATCACCGTCTCCGAGACGAGGGAGTAGAAGTCGCTCGGGGTGATCAACGCGCCCTTGTCGATGAGGTGCATCAGGCTTTCGATGGCGTCGTCTTCGATGGTAGGATGGACGTTGAACTCGACGGCCCCCGTGTCCCCCTGGATGCGGGGGCTTTCGTTTGTGTCGCTCATAGCACACCTCCAAGAGCGAGGCGGAGGCGTGCAATCTGATCATCGCTCAGGCGAGGCGCGGCATCAACAAGCGCATTGATATGCGACTCAACCGGATCAGCATGAACTGGCACAGCAAGCGCTTCGAGATCCTCGCGCAGTACTTTCACGCGCTTTCCGGTTTTATACGCAGGCAACTTGCCCTGAGCAATCCACAACCGCAAAGTCGAATATGCGCCAAAGCCTTCGGCTACGGCCTCTTGCAGAGTGAGGTAATGTATCCTTTCGGACTGAGGGGAATACGTTCCCATGGAAAACTCCTATGACGAAGTATCCGGAGGGATTTTCCCGGCTTGTTATTTGGGCGGCCTGAAGTGCCGTGCGCAACTCGCTAGCGGGCGTACCCGCCATTGCTTTACGGGAGCGCTGACTCCCTACCCATTCCCTTCCGCTGCCCGGTCTGCCGTTCCGGGGCATTACGCGGATTCACTTCGTCGGAGGATCTACCGGCTGCTGGCCGTTCGGTGTGCTACACCGTGGAGATTAATCCACCCTCGGGGTTATCCCCTCCCTAGAAGCTCGCGTGACGCTTTTAAGGAGCTAAACGCGATCATAGCACACCTTGTCAAATGTTGCGCAACTCTAGACGAGTCCAAACCTGTTAGTAAACGTTAGTCATGTCCGTAATGTGGTGGAGTTCCGCTTCAACGTCTGATCGTTTCTGAACGAGGCAGTGGCCGGGTCGCGCGAGGGCGTGGCCCGGCTTTGCTGTTGTGGTCCGCCTGGCATGCGGAAAATGAGGATGTAAGAGCGGCACGGCTTAACGGTTTGCGTTAATAACGAGATTCGATATATTCTTGTGTCATGATCCAGTCATTCGGGGATCGCCAGACTGAGCGCTTGTTTGAGAGGGAGCCTGTTCCTTTCCTCGATGCGCGCATCGTGCGCGTCGCGCTGCGCAAGTTGCGTCAGATTGACGCTGCGTGCCGTCTGGAAGACCTCCGGATTCCTCCGGGTAACCGACTCGAGCGTCTGCGCGGTAATCGTGCGGGGCAGTACAGTATTCGAATCAATGATCAGTGGCGTATCTGCTTCAGGTGGGGCGACGCTGGTCCAGAAGGGGTTGAGATCGTTGACTACCACTAAAATTGCTCCGATTCACCCGGGCGAGGTCCTCATGGAAGACTTCATCGAGGGGTTCGGAATCACGCAGCACAAGCTCGCCGTCGCTATCGGTGTGCCGCCCCGTCGTATCAACGAAATCGTCCACGGGAAGCGGGGCATTACGGCCGACACTGCGATGCGTCTCTCTCGCTACTTCGGCACAACCCCGGGATTCTGGATGAACCTGCAGATGCGTGACGAGCTCGATCGTGCCGAAGATGCGCTGGGGGTACGTTGAGCGGAATCGTCCCACTTGCGACGGTGGAGGTCGTCTGAATCAACTCGCCTCACGAGGCCATGGCCGGGTCGCGCGAGAGCGTGGCCCGGCTGCTTGGTAGTCTCTTTTGTAGAGGAATGGCTGTAATAGGAGGACGTAATGTTTGCGGGTATGAGAGATATGGTTCGTTTTCAGGGGCGAGTCAGGCGTTTACCGGCCCTGTATGCAATCAGCTTGTGGGCTGCAGGCATCATCGAATTTGTTGGCACATTGGTGCTGCTGTTCGTGTACTCTGCGATAGCCAAGGTTGGAGCGGGAACAGCGAACCAGGATGCTGTCTCCGAGGAGCTTGGCTCCGCGCTGTTTGGTGGAGATGTTAGTAAAGCAATACTTGACGCTCTCTTTGGCCCTGGGACCTTGCTTGTCGTGGGTGCTATCATCTTCGTTGTCGCTTCGTATTTCGGTCGAGCATCCGACGAGAAGTTTAAAATGCGTCAGAGGTGTCCTCGCGTCGAGGACACCTCTGATGTGTCGAAGTACCAGAAATTAGTAGACGTCGTAGTTCTTATTCTGACAATTATTCACGTACTCCCCGCTCTCGCCGTTTCTATTCTGCTGATCCCTGAAGTTATTAACGGTGGTGCACCTGCTCCAGGCGGTCCTTGGTACGTGTCTCGTTTTGGGTCGCTCCTTGCCATCATTATTTTCGGTACCTACGCCTTCTCGGGGATCGCTTCAGCAATCTTCGTGTTGATGCGCAAGCGCTGGGCTTACCATGCTCTTTTCTATTTCTATGTATTTACCGTCGCTATTACGATTATCGATAATCGCTTGCTGGGGGCAACTGGCCTGAGTAAGGCTGTGTTTGTAATGCCGGCGCTTGCGCTGTGGTTGCTGATTCGACACTTGAAGGTTGGGCTCTCGATATCGCGGTCGTGGCGCGGCATTGTTCTTCTTCTGTTTGTTGTTCCGCTAATTGTGCAGATGCTGATCCTCAATAACTATAATTTTGGCGAGGAAGCTTCTAGTCCATTGATTATGTGGGTGATTAATCTTGGTGCTACGATTTACTTTGGTATACTAATATTTGTTTCGTATGGTGCCATTAATAGGGATCCTGAGCCGGGCTTGGCTGAGGTCGCAGCAAGTCTGATTGTCGGATACCCGGTGATTAACGCGCTGGTCGGACTAGTGTCGCAGGCTGCTAGTGTCTTTTCTCAAGCGCAAGGTTAGATGCCCTGGAGGTCTTGCTCTTGTTGCTCTGCTGGAGGGTGTCATCGAAGCGTGGGGGAAGGTCCTCGTCGGCATGTCGGAGGTCACATTGGTGGTAGGGTGTGGCCATGACGACGGATAGCCAGTACTCATGGCCGCGCTTTTTTATGGAACTAGCGGACAAACTGCTTGCCTTCAAGGATGACCGGCAGGCTCTCATTGCGACGTTGCAACATGTATACGCCGAACTCAGTATGGATCTGCCGTCGCTTGACTCAGGTGGCATTCCGACTGATATTGATCCTTTCACGGTCTACGGCCTCTTCAATCGAGGCCTCACAGACAATAAGCGCCGAGCGGTTGCTCTCGGAATTGGTGGTGCTCTCGGCGTTCAGGCCCCTCTGCATGATGATTTTGTCGGTGTCCCCGTCCTGCTCAACATCAACGCGACCTTCTACGACCAGGTGCGTCGGGACGATGGGGATATCGAAAGGCTATGGGACTTGTTTGCGGTTGCGCTGGCCTACGCGGATCAGCCGACTGAACAGACAGAGGCAGTGTTCCGTCACGCCTACGATGCAGTCCTTCAACAGCGCCATGCCAGCTGGAACGTCACGATGGGTCTCTTTTGGATCCGCCCGTACTCCTACGTCAACCTGAGCAAGCGAGACCGATGGTTTCTCGCTCTGCCCGACCGGATGCCTTCATCGGTTCGTTCTGTGCTGGCGTCGTTGAAGAAAGTTCCCGAATCCACAGAATATCTGGGGATTCGCGACAGCATTCTATCGGTGTTGAAATCCGGAACCTACGAGTACTTCTCCTTCCCCGAGCTTTCGGCATACGCGTGGCGCGTTTCCGAACAGGTCAACCGTGAGAACAAAGAGGCTGACAACGACAAGGAAGAAGTTACTCAGGCGGCTGCCCTGGGGGACGCTGACGTGGAGACCGTGCGCTATTGGCTCTACGCCCCCGGCCGGGGCGCCTGCATGTGGGACGAGTTCTACTCGCGCGGGATCATGGGACTGGCATGGGGCGAGATTGGGGATCTGACTGCCTACGCACATAAGGAAGATCTGAAGGCGCAGATGCTCCAGACCTATCCCGAAAACGGTACCCAGAAGAACGACATTCACGCCCTATGGCAGTTTGCGAACGAGATGAAGCCGGGCGATGTCGTTTTCGTGAAGAAGGGCCGCTCGGAGATCCTCGGGCGAGGTATCGTCACGGGTGACTACGTCTACGATCCGGAGGGCGGCCACTACCCGAATTGTCGGGCGGTTCGCTGGACTTCCTCAGGAAACTGGCCAATCGACGAACGACTGGCAATGAAGACCCTCACCGAGATCACCGACTACCCTGAACTCCTTTCTCGCATTGAGACGTTCTTCGAAGATAGCGACGACGAGGTTGACAACGAGGAACCGTTGGTAGTTTTCCCGGAGTACTCCGCCCGGCAATTCCTTGACGAGGTCTACATGGGCGAGGAACGCTACGACGCGATCGTGGGGCTGCTGCGCACGAAGAAGAACATCATCATGCAGGGAGCACCTGGAGTGGGTAAGACTTTTGCCGCCAAGCGCCTCGCGTATTCGATGATGGGCGTCAAGGATGCCTCGCGCGTCATGCTGGTGCAGTTCCACCAGAGCTACTCCTACGAGGACTTCATCGAGGGGTATCGTCCCTCCGGTGCGGGGTTCGAGCTGGTCAAGGGTGCCTTCTACTCCTTCTGCAAGAAGGCCGCCGATGACGAGGAGAACGACTACTTCTTCATCATCGACGAGATCAACCGCGGCAACCTCTCCAAGATCTTCGGCGAGCTGTTCATGCTCATCGAGAGCGATAAACGCGGACCGAAGAACAAACTTCAGCTCCTCTACTCACGCGAGCTCTTCTACGTGCCTCGCAATGTCCACATCATCGGCATGATGAACACGGCTGACCGCAGCCTCGCCATGCTCGACTACGCGCTGCGCCGCCGCTTCGCCTTCGTGGAACTGCGCCCCGCTTTCGACTCCGACGGTTTCCGTGAGTACTGCTCCGGCCTCGGCAATCCGACGTTCGAGGCCCTGGTGCGCGAGGTGGAATCCCTCAACTGTGCGATCGCCGAGGATGAGTCTCTCGGCGACGGCTTCTGCATCGGACACAGCTACTTCTGCAACATGGACGCCGACTCCTGCACCGACGCGGCCCTGGCCTCGATCGTCGACTACGAGCTCATCCCGATGCTCAAGGAATACTGGTTCGACGAGCCCACCAAGGTCCGCGACTGGACCGACAGGCTGCGCAGGCCGCTGCGGTGATTCGCGTCCGCAACCTCTTCCACATGCTCGCCTACGCCTTCTCGGCACTGCGCGAGCAGGGCTACCGTTCCGTGGCCACGGAGGATTTTGACAACGCGGCCGAGCTATGTGCCGCCATCCTCGAGCGCGGAGTCTCCCTCCAACTCAAACGAGGCCTCGGGCAGGAATACGTGAGCCGAACCGAGGCACGCTCCTCCCTGCGCGGCAAAATCGAGGTCGCCGAATCCGTGAAATCGCAGGCAATCTTGCGTCGTCAGCTGGTGTGCTCCTACGACGAATTCAGCGTCGACACGACGATGAATCGCATCATCAAGGCGACGGTCGCGCTGCTGGTGCGTTCGGATATCTCGAAGGCGCGCAAGAAAAGCCTGAAAAAGCTCATGGTCTTCTTCGCGGACGTACGCGAGATCGACCTGCACACGGTCGACTGGAACATGCGCTACGACCGCAACAACCGCACGTACCGCATGCTGATGGCGGTGTGCTGGCTCGTCGTCAAGGGGCTGCTGCAAACCCAGAGCGACGGCACTGTGCGCATGATGGATTTCTTCGACGAGCAGCGCATGAGTCGCCTCTACGAGAAATTCATTCTCGAGTATTACCGCAGGGAACACGCCTGTTTGAACGCCAGTGCGTCCTTCATCGAATGGGCGCTCGACGACGAGGTTTCGGACTGCCTGCCCGCCATGCGCAGTGACATCACGCTGAGCTCTCGCGGCCGCGTGCTCATCATCGACGCGAAGTACTACGCGTCCACGATGCAGAGCAACTTCGACAAGAGGACTGTGCATTCGGGGAACCTGTACCAGATCTTCGCGTACGTGAAGAACAAGCAGGCGGCCCTCGTGCGAGCGGGGGAGAGCATTGAGGTTTCGGGCATGCTCCTCTACGCCGCGACCGACGAGGACATCCAGCCCGACGCCACTTACCGTATGAGCGGCAACCGCATCAGCGCGACGACGCTCGACCTGGACCGTCCCTTCGAGGAGATCCGCGCGCAGCTGGACGGCGTCGCCGACACGCTTACTGGTCCGTCAACTCCGGCTTCGTGAAGGAGCGAACCTGGGCAGCGTCCGGGTCGATGGGCGTGACGGTCATGGTCTTTTTCGAGGCCTCCTCGAGTGCGCTCACGGACCGTGCGCTGGCCAGGAGGCGGCTTTCCATGGACGACACGGTCTTGTTGTAGAAGTCCACGGTCTTGGCCAGGTGCTTGCCCAGGTTTTCCATGTGGCCAGCGACGACGCCGAGGCGCTCGTACAGCTCGCGTCCCAGCGCGATCACCTGATCCGCCTGTTCGTTAATCGACGTCCTCGCCCACGCGGTAGCGCACGTGCGCGCCACCGCCAGTAGCGTGACGGGGGAGCACAGGGCGATCCCCCGCGCCATCGCGTCGTCCAGGAGCGACGCGTCAGTGCGCAGTGCTGCCGACAGGGCAGCCTCGGATGGGACAAATAAGATGACCAGCTCGGGTGACGCGCCCAGTGACCGCGCGTAGTCGCGTCCAGCCAGCGCCTCGACGTGAGAACGCAGTGCCTTCGCGTGTGCCGACAGCTCGGCGCGGCGTCGAGAATCGGCGTCTTCTCCGCTCTCTTCAATGGCGCATGCCCGCAGGTATGCGTCCATGGTAGCCTTCGCGTCGAGCGCGAGGAACCCCTGACCGGGCAGATGAATCGTCACGTCGGGACGCCCGAGGTCACCCGACGATGTGACCCCGCCCCGGCCTCGTCCCTGAGTGAGCGAGCCGATCGAACGCTGCTCCGCGAAGTCCACGTGCGGCAGCATTCCGGAAGCCTCCAGGACGCGCGCCAGCTCGACCTCACCCCACGTGCCGCGTGCGCTCCGCGACCGCAGAGCTCCCTCCAGGGAGGCGGTCGTGCGGGCCAGCTCGGTCTCACGTCTCGCGGACTCGCGCAGCTGCTCGGCGAGGGCGCCGTGCTGACGCGCGCGAATCTGCTCCATCTGATCAACCCGCTGCGTCATCTGCTCCAGCTGCGCGCGCACCGGTGCGAGCGCCTGCAAGACGGAAGCATCACCCTGTGAGCGGGCCTCGGCAGACTCGACGCGCCGGGACAGCTCTTCCGCGCGCGCCTGCCAGCGGGCGACCTCCGCGCGCAGCGTGCCCGCCTCATCAGGCGTCGACGCACGGCGCGCCACGGCGCCCACGTACCCGAGGAGCGCGCCAACCACTAAGCCAACGATGAGAAAAACAAGCGACATACCCATGCGCGCAGTCTACGAACGGCCATGCACATCTGCGTCCGGCCCGGCTCAGCGTGGGTATTCAACAACCTACCGCCGGTCGGATAAGTCGCCTATCCTGGGTGTAAAACTCACGGGGGAGTGGCATGGAATCCGTCGATCCGCGCACGATGCACGTACTGATTCGCGATAAAAAAACGCTGACCTGGCAGGACGAGACCTGGAAAATCGCGGAGGCCCGCCGCGACGGTAACCACATCGTCGTCACTTACACCACCAGCAGCAAAGAGTTTTCATACGGCGAGGAGAGGGCGCGCCTCTACGACCAGGTCGAGCGTCGAACAGTCGACGCGCTCGATGAGGTTCGTGTTGGCGGCAAACGCCGGACCAACGTCGAAATCATCTGGACGCTCCGCCGCGTGGGCCACCCGCGCGATCCTCGCTACACGCTCGCGTACCGCACGGCTGAGGGCACGCTCAAACTTCATCGCTATGGACACGATGAGGTACGGGTAAGGTACGCGACAGCGGAGGATCGGCAAAACGCCGCCACCCTCAACTACGTCCGCGAGGAAGTGCGCGCGCAGGCATGGCGAGCCGGGGCAACGCTCGATCCGACAGCCCGGTACCCGCGGTGGGTGAGCGGTGAGAAGATGCTGCCCGAGGCGATCCTCGCGAACGTGTGGGAATGGCTCCCTCAGGCGCCGCGCCGTTCCGCCCTGGAAGCGTTCCTCGCCGGTACGTCCTCCACGAAGACGGGCGCGAGCGATCGACTCATCATGCCCTTCCCCTCCAATATCGATCAGCGCAACGCGATTCGAGCCGCGCTCACACACCAACTGTCCATCATCGACGGGCCTCCCGGCACAGGTAAAACGCAGACGATCCTCAATCTCATCGCCTCCCTGATCGCGCAAGGCAAGACCGTCGGCGTCGTCGCGGGGGCGAACTCCGCGGTGGACAACGTCGTCGACAAGCTAACCGAGGAAGGCTACGGCTTCCTCGTCGCGAACCTCGGGAAAACGAAGCGCGTCAAGGAATTCCACGAGCGTGAGGGTGTCCTTGAACAGAGGCGCGAGGCCTGGGTTCGCAAAGCGTCCGCCGCGTCCTCGGATGCGCCTGCTGGAGCCGACGAGGCTGCGCTGCGGGCCGAAGAAGATCGCCTCGTCACTCTATGGGAGGATGCGCGAGACATTCCGAAGATCCGCGCGCAGCTGACGGCGGCTCAGCGTGAGCGGCGTCTTTTTGAGGAAAAGGTACAGGAGAGCCGTCGCCCGGTAGCCGACATTTCTCACCTGGCTGTCTCGCGGCGCAGCTCCGGGATCATCGGTGACCTGCTTGCCCTCGCTCGCTGTGCGCCGAGGGTGGGGCGTGGTCCTCGGGGCTTCATCGAGCGGGTGCGTCGCTACTTTGCCTACGGCTCCTTGAAGGGCATTGACCTGGGAGACCCGCACGTCCAGTCGGCGCTCCAACTCGCCTTCTACCGGGCCCACGAGCAAGAACTATCCGACCGCATCGAGGAGGCTGAGGCACGCGCTGCCCGCCACGGCCTCGTCGACGTGAGCGCGCAGTATCGCCGCCACTCACGCGAAGCGTTGGATGCCGCCTTGCTCAGCCGATTCACGCGCGAGCGTCCGAGCCGCCTCAGTCCAACCGAGCGCCTCAAGCGGCAGACGGATATCCTCCTGCGCACCTACCCCGTTGTGGCATCCACGTGTTTTTCGATCCGGAACAACCTGGCGGAAGAAGTGCTGCTCGACTGGATCATCATCGACGAGTCCTCTCAGGTGCTGCTCCCCCAGGGGATGGCGGCGCTGAGCAAGGCCCGTAACGCTGTCATCGTTGGTGACGACAAACAGCTCGGCCCGATCTTTCAGGGGTGGGATGAGAGCAAGCAGGAGCCGCCCGCGCCGCGCTTCGACGTCCGTTCGCTCTCGCTGCTCGACTCCGTCAAAATGATGCCGGAGTCGGCGCAGGTGCCGAGCACTCTGCTCAAGGAGCATTACCGGTGTCATCCCGCGATCATCGAGTTCTGCAACCGCATGTACTACGGTGGTCAGCTCATTCCGATGCGCGTCCCTGCCGACGATGCCCCCGATCCGCTCGCGATCGTCTATGCTGCGCCCGGGAACCACGCGCGACGCCCATCGCGCGGCAGTGGCTTCTTCTCGCAGCGGGAAATCGACATTGTCACCGACCTTGAGGATATGCGCAGCATCCGGGACGGTGTCGAGCTCGAGGGGACAGACGAGTCGGGCGACTTCGTGGTGGGCGTCGTGACTCCGTTTCGGGCGCAGGCAACGAACCTGAGCAAGCAGATTCGTCGCGACCTCGGCGATGGGGCTCATCCCCGATGGCTGGCGGAGACCGCGCACAAATTTCAGGGGCGCGGTGCTGGCACGATCATCCTGTCCACGGTCCTCAACGCCAACGACCGCTCGGCCGCGCAAGACTTCTACGACGCGGATGCCCTGACGAACGTGATTGTGTCGCGAGCCAAAGACCGCTTCGTCGTCGTGACCACGCATGGGGGCGTCCGGCTCAGCCGAAACGTGAGAGCCTTGCTCGAGTACATCGAGATGAACGATCCGAGCGCCGTCGTCCAGTCGGACATCGTGTCCATTTTCGACGTCCTCTACAACGCGTATAGCGAGTCGCTCGAGCGGTATTCTCAGGTTAAGTGGGCTGATCGTCGGCGCTCGCCCGCAGAAAATGTTGCGGAACAATGCCTGCGAGACGTGCTCGCAGAACCCAGGTATACGCGCTTTGGCTATCAGACCCAAGTGTTCCTGCGGGACGCGTTGCCCAATACGCGCCGCTTGAACGAGGAACAGAGAGCTTTCGTGTTCCGGGACAGCGCGCTCGACTTCGGGGTGTACTCGCGTGTGACAAAGCGCCTTCTCCTCGCCATCGAGGTAGACGGGTGGACGTTCCACGGCATGAGCCAGAAACAGCAGAAGCGCGACGGCCTGAAAGATTCGATCATGTCCGCGTATGGAGTTCCCGTCCTGCGTCTGCCGACAATCGGATCCGGGGAGGAGCAGAAGATCCGCGAGGCGTTGGATCGGCTCCTGTAGGAGATGGCCTGCGTGCCCGGTCGATATCCTCGATGACCGTCGCGGCGGCTTCTGTTCGTCATCATCCATGGCTCGCGACGAGGCCTGGGCTGGGTCGCGCACATCCGTGCGGTTGTGGGGATGTGGGTGGGAGGATGTGCGTGATGGTTACTACGCATTCTTTGTGTTTCGTGCTGGTTCTGCGCGTACCCTGACACAGTAGGGCGCGCCTCCAACGACGGGGGCACGCCGCAGGGCACCTCACCGTGGAGGAGTACAACGCCATGACGGTTCCACCATTGTTCGACCACCT
>USPB01000021.1 GCA_900556405.1 uncultured Actinomyces sp. | reverse complement strand
CGGACAGGACGTTCTTGATCTTGGTGCGCACGAAGGCCGGGCCCTTGCCGGGCTTGACGTGCTGGAATTCGACAACCTGCCAGAGCTGGCCGTCGATGACCATAACCAGGCCGTTCTTCAGATCATTGGTCGTTGCCACAGGGGTACCTCACTTGTGAAGGAATCAGTAATCAGGGGCCAGTTTACACGCGCACGCCACCAATTCCGCGACTTCTTGCGGGGTGCGCGCACTCGTATCGACTGTTGCATCGGCCACGGAGGCGTATGCCTCCCGTGCTTGCTTCATCAGCTGGGTGAGCACGGCGCGGGGAGCACCAAGGCCAACGGAGCGAGGTGCCCCGAGGCCTTCTCGGCGCGATACCGCGGAAAGGTCGGCGCTCAGTTCGACGACGATCGCGCCGTTTGCGCGTGCTCGCTCGATGGACGAGGCAGTGGCCGGGTCGAGCGGTTGAGAGGCGCCGAGCGTGACAATGCCCTCGTCGAGGCTGAGGAGGCGGTCGGCCTCCTCACGGGCTGTATCGGGCAGACGCGGATCGCGCTGGACAATGAGGCTGTGCATGGATGCTCCGAGGCGTGCCTCGACGGCCGCGTCGGTTTCGAGGAGGGGGAGGCCATATCGCTCCGATAATTCCCGAGCGACGGTGGATTTACCCGATCCCGTTACCCCAATCAGGACGACCAGGCTCATGCGCTGATACCGATCTGCTCGGCCGGCGCCACCAGCTCCGAGGGGTCCACGGAGACGGTCGCGGGCTTCGCGATCCCGTCGAGGAGGACAAAACGCAGAATCCCACGCCGCACCTTTTTGTCCGACAGCATGATGCGTGTGAGCTCATCGAGGGCGCTTCCCTCGTAGCGCGTGGGCAGTCCGACGCGGGAGAAGAGGTCGTCGTGGCGCGCAACATCCTTGGCGCTGAGCTGTCCACGGGCATGAGCGAGTCGCGCGGCGAAGCAGCAGCCGACGGCCACGGCGTCACCGTGTCTCCACGTGTAGTCGTTCGCACGCTCGATCGCGTGGGCGAGAGTGTGCCCGTAGTTCAGGATCTCGCGCAGGCCACCTTCCGTCAGGTCCGCTGAAACGACGCGAGCCTTGACTGCGATTGCTCGGGTCGTGACTTCTGCCAGTTGTGGGCTGTCGGCACGGAGCAGCTCCTGCGGATCGGTCGATTCGACGATTCTCAGAATCTCAGGGTCAGCGATAAATCCACACTTGATCACCTCGGCGGCACCCGCCGCCAGATCGGGCGCGGGAAGGCTCTCGAGGAGATCCATATCGGCAATCACGGCGGCTGCCGGATAGAACGAACCAACGAGGTTCTTTCCAACCGACGTGTTGATTCCCGTCTTACCGCCAACGGCCGCATCAACCATGGCGAGTAGCGTCGTCGGTACGTTGATGAGGGTGATACCTCGCAGCCACGTGGCGGCGACGAACCCCGCCATATCGGTGGTCGCTCCCCCACCCATGGCGATGATGGCATCCTTGCGTCCGAGGTGGAGGCGTCCGCACTCATCCCACAGGGAGGCCACAACCTCAATCGACTTGCCAGCTTCCGCATCGGGATGATCAGCGGTTGACGCCTCAATGCCCTGTCCGTTCAGATACTGCGCCAGGGCCTCGGCACGAGCAGCGAGAGGACGTGCGTGAACGATGAGCACCTTGGTCGCGGCCTCATCGAGGGCCTCACGGATCGGCTCGAAGCCGAGCCCATGTCCGACAGTGATCGTCGAGGGGTGCTCTCCGGTGACGCGGATAATCGTGCTCATGAGTGCTCCAATTGCTGTGCAATGGCGGTGACGACGTCATCGACGGGGCCGGGCCCCGACTCAACGACGATGGTGGCGACAGATCGGTAATGAGGTTCGCGCTCGGTGCGCAGCCGCGCGAGCGTCCCGGACGGATCCTCAGCCAGCAGCGGCCGATGCGTCTTCGAGGCGGTGCGGCGGACGAGCTCATCGTGGGGCGCGTCGATGTAGACGACGGTGTGGCCAGACAGGAGCTCCCGAACGGCGGGAGTTGCTGCCGCTCCCCCGCCCAGGGACACGACGGCCTCGTGCGTGAGCGCCTCGGCGACTGCTTCGGTCTCCATCACGCGAAAGGCTGCTTCGCCGTCGGTGGCAAAAATATCCGCAATCGGACGGCCAGCGCGTTCGACGATGAGTGCATCGGTATCGATGTGGTCGATGCCCAAGTGCCCGGCGAGGAGGCGCCCGACCTTGGATTTGCCGGCACCGGGCAGCCCGACGAGGACGATTGGACCGCGCACGCTCATGCGCGCTCCCCTACGACGCCTAGGTAGGCCTCCAGATTACGACGCATCTCGCCCACTGAGCGGCCACCAGCATGGTCGAAGAGCGCGTCGGCGAGCACGAGGGCGACCTCGGCCTCAGCGATCACAGCGCCGGGTACAACCTGGCACGTATCGGAACGCTGGTGCAGGCCAACGGCCTCCTCGCCCGTTGCGAGGTCGATGCTGCGCAGCGCGTGTGGAACAGTCGAGATCGGCTTGAAAGCAGCGCGCGCGACGATTGGCGCGCCGTTGGACGTGCCGCCTTCGATGCCTCCGGCGTGGTTGGAAGCGCGCCTCAGGTGTCCATCCTCACCTCGCAGGATTTCGTCGTGGGCCGCGGAGCCGAGCAGTGCGGCCTGGGCGAAACCGTCGCCAATTTCGACGCCCTTCACCGACTGGATCGACATGAGTGCGGCGGCCAGCCGCGCGTCAAGGCGCTCGCGAGCGGTCACGTGAGTGCCCAAGCCCACCGGAACGTCGTATGCAATGACTTCTGCAACACCGCCGATCGTGTCGCCCGCCTGTTTCGCTGCGTCAACTGCCGCCTCGAAGCGAGCGTTATCCTCCGGATCAAGCGTGCGCATCGATGCCTCGCACAGTGCCGCTTCGTCGGCAGGCGTGGGAGTCGATGAGGCCGTGGCGCGCTGTGCCCCGACGGAAACGACGTGGGAGACGAGGCGAACGCCGGCGACCTGCTCCAGGAGAGCTTCAGCGAGTACACCGAGTGCAACGCGCGCTGCAGTCTCGCGGGCACTCGCGCGTTCAAGAACAGGGCGCGCCTCGGGCAGGTCGTAGGACAGCATGCCAGGAAGATCCGCGTGACCGGGACGAGGCCTCGTCAGCGCTCGGTTTCGAGCGATCTCACGCTCGTCGCCCGTTCCCGCGTCGATCAGCAGGGCGGAAGGATCCACAGGATCCGCGCTCATCACCGTCTCCCACTTGGGCCACTCGGAATTACCGATGCGGATGGCAACAGGGGCGCCGGTGGTCACGCCGTGACGGACGCCGGCCAGGATTGATACCTCGTCGGCCTCGAACTTCTGCCGCGCGCCGCGGCCATATCCGAGACGGCGACGTGCGAGGCCTCGTCGCAGGTCCTCAGTCGTGACACGCAAGCCCGAGGGAAGCCCCTCAATCGTGGCGATCAGTGCGGGGCCGTGCGATTCTCCGGCGGTCATCCATCTCAGCATGTCTCCCAGTGTCCCACACGCCGCGATGCTCATGCCCGGCGGCTCTCACGGGATGGGCGATCAGGACTGAGGTGCGCTATCCCCTGCTGTCGAGGTGCCGGGCTCGGTACCGAGGATATCGATGACCACGCAGAGCGTGTCATCACCCGCAGCGAGGTCCGGTGGAATTGTGATCGCCAGGCGCGAGCCCACCTTCTGATCGACGAGCGCGTTTGTCAGGCCTTTCATCGCGGTGTTGAGATTCACCACGGCCGGCACGCCTGTTTCCCACGTGTTGACGCGGACGACTCCGTCAGTCCAACCGAGAACGGTGAACTGGGCGACAACCCGATCACCTTCGTGAACCTGAACGCCGTCACCCTTGATGAGCGCCTGCGTCGTCACTCCGCCAGGGAGCGTCGCAATGTGACTGATAAGCGGTCCCTCGGGGCTCATCTCGACGCTCATCGGACCGACGGTGGCATCGACCGAGGTTCCTGTGGCGATGGACGGCAGGATGTCGACGACGTCAATTTCCCTGGTGTTGGGAGAGCCATCCCCCATGGCTACAGTGCGAAACGCGAGGATACGGGACCCTTCATGCTTGCCGGTGACCAACATGGCGAGGTCCGAGCTGATCTGATCTGAACCGACGATTCCGAGGCTCATCTGCGGGCGGCCAGACTCAGAGAGCATGCGCCCGCTCGTCCCGTCAAAGGCAGTCACTGAGACGAGGACGGGAGAACCTTCCGTGATCTCACGACCGCTGCCTTCTTCGATGACGCGAGCCTTGAAGCCATCAACGTCAAGCGGCGCCTTGATATCAATCGTGGGTGTCGCACCGACTCGTCCGGAGACCGTCACGCGATCAAACAAGGGAAGCGTCGTTGACTGGGCAGTCGCGTCGGCGCCTGGCATCGTCTGTGTGGTCGGGGCGGGGACGCAAGCCCACCACGTGAGGCCGCCACCCACGACAAGCAGGATGAGAGCGAGGCCGATACGGAGGAAGAGCCCACCGCGCGAGGCGCCTTGTGACCGAGAAGCACGCGCGGCGGCGCGCTGCGATGAGCCCTTCACACGGTGCGTGGAGGGCGAATCGGGCGATGACGGCTCGGTGCTCATGCGGGAATCGTAGGAGACGACGCGTCAATCTGCGCGATGAGAGCATCCACGCGCGGATCGACCGTGGCGAGGGGGTCCTGCAGGGATAGCGGGATCGTCTGGGATTCGTCAAGGCGCACGTGCACCCAGTCGACGCTCAAATCGGCTCGCGCATCCTCGGCGGCGGCAATAATACGTCCGCGCAGGGTCGCTCGCGTCGTCGCCGGCGCGATTGTTTGAGCACGACGCACAGCATCGGCGGTTGTCAGGCGTCGCATGAGAGCCGCACTCTCCATCCGGTCGCGCAGGCCATCCGCCGTGATCTCGGAGTAGGACAGTTCGAGTCGCGCGACACGCGGATCTGCGAGCGTGGCACCGCTGCGTGCGCAGTAGGAGCTCAGCAGCTTGCGCTTAATAGCAATGTCGAGCTCTGTGTCGATACCACTCCAGTCTCCGCTGGCGATCGCATCGAGACCCCTCCCCCACAGGTCGACGACGTAGGCGCGCATCGGGTCCAGCTCGGAAACCGGAATCCGGGCCAGCACACGCTCACGGATGTCACGCTGCATAGCGACAGCGCTCGTCATCCTGCCCGTTGCGAGCTCAATGGCTGCCGATCCGCTCAGGTCGGCATTCACCTCGCGAATAGCGCGCATCGGATCGGCGAGGGCCAGGTCTTCGATCTGGAGGCCGTCCTCGATGGCATGGATCAGGAGTTCGGTCATACCGACCTTGAGGGCAGTGGTGGGCTCTGCGACGTTCGTGTCGCCCACGATCACGTGCATACGGCGATATGCACCGGAATCAGCCAACGCCTCGTCACGGGTGTTGATGATCGGGCGCGAACGCGTCGTGGCGGAAGAGACAGCATCCCACATCTGATCGGCACGCTGGGAGAACTGCAGTCGCGGGGTGGCCGCGCCCGTGTTGATCCACCCGTTTCCGACCAGGATCTGACGCGTCACAAAGAACGCGACGAGCGCATCGGCGACCTGGCGAAAATCGCGTCGCCGGTGCAAGAGGTAGTTTTCGTGGCATCCGTAAGAGTTGCCCTGCGAGTCCAGATTGTTGCGGAAGAGATGCAGACGCAGATCGGTGCCGAGCTCGGAGAGAGCAGCGTCAGCCTGCGTTGCAAGGTCTGCGAGCATGGTAGAACCCGCACGATCCTGCTCGAGCAAGTCCTCAAGCCGATCACATTCGGCGGTCGCATACTCGGGGTGCGCGCCGACATCAAGGTAGAGGCGGCCACCGTTGCGCAGGAAAAGATTCGAGGAACGGCCCTGGTGCAGGAGCGGCTCGAACAGCTGGCGTGCGGCGTGCTCGGCGTCCATCGGCTTGGCGCCGCTGGGCGATGCTGCGGTGAGCCCGTACTCGGTTTCGATGCCGAAAACTCGACGCCTCACCTCACTGGCCGCCCTTCTGGACGAAGCCCTGAACGAATGCTTCCGCGTTGGTTTCCAGAACGGAGTCGATTTCGTCGAGGAGAGAGTCGATCGACGAGGTACGGGCCTGGATCTGGCCGCCGGCCTCGGTCGCGTCATCCTCGGGGGTGGGACCACCTGCGAAAATCTGATTCGACATAGTTCGTTCTTCTTTCTTTCGTCAATTATCGGGTGGACGTATCGCGCGCGTCTGCAATCGGGAAACGGACCAAGTCGCCTTCACCGGGATCGAAGACAAGAGAAGTCCACGATGCCTTCACAAGATCGCGGCGGTTGGCGACTGCCCATCCTCGCACGTGGGCACGCGTGTTGGTTGGTGCAACGTCGGCAGCGCGTTCGACCTCCTCGTCTGTGACAAGGCGCGTCACCATGCCGGCCTTCGCCAGACGATAGACGAGGCCATGGCTGGGACGCAGGTCTGACCACTGCAGGTCAATCGCAGCGAGACGAGGATCGTTCCAGTCGAGGCTCGCGCGTTCCTTCTGACGCTTGATGAGCTGGTATTTACCCACCCACTCGACCTCGGTGGCCACGGAGAAAAGGTCGGCGCGCATACGATCGAGAACCGACTGCCACAGGGTGAGAATCTCCTGGTCGGCGGCTGTGGGCGTCGTTCCCGTTTCCTCGAAGGTGTCCAGCACGAGGTCCAGGTATACCTGCTGAAGTTCGGCCGCCGTGTAGGTGCCGCCAGCCGTTCCAACCTTGTAGTCGAGATCGGGGTGGTGGGACACATTCCAGGTCTCTTGGACAGGATCGTCCATGACGAGCGAATCCCAGCGCAGATCAGTGCCCTGCTCGATCGCCCACAGGACGAGGGAGGTCGTGCCGAAACGGAGGAAGGCTGACACATCGAACATGTTGCCATCGCCGCCGATCACGTGGAGGCGACGGAATTGCGCGGGGTTCGCGTGGGGCTCGTCGCGCGTATTGATGATCGGGCGGTTGAAGGTCGTCTCGAGGCCGACCTCGTTTTCGACGAAGTCTGCGCGCTGCGACATCTGAAAACCGGGTACTTCGCTCTTCTGTCCGCGTCCCACGCGGCCGGCGCCGCAGATGACGGGACGGGTCACCATGAAGGGCGTGAGACCGCGGACGATCGCATCGAGGTCGGTAATGCGCGGCATCTGGTAGTTCTCGTGGGTGCCGTAGGCGGCGCCCTTACCATCAGTGTTGTTCTTGACGAGGACGATCGGTTCCTCACCCTGTTGTTCCAGGCGTGCCATCACGCGCTGCGCGATCACTTCGCCTGCGCGATCCCACAGCAGGGCGTCGCGTGCACCGATCGTCTCGGGGGCGGAGTACTCGGGGTGGGCATGGTCGACGTACAGGCGTGCACCGTTCGTCAAGACGGCGGTAGTGGCAGCCGGAAGCGCCAGCTCCTCAGCAGTGGGACGAGCAACGCGCTCAGAGCCGCCGGATGGTGCGAGGTGGTACGGATCGTCAGTGAGAAGCGAGGGATCAACGGCCGCGCGCGACATACGCATGCCGCGCAGATCGTTGAGGGGATCCTCACCCGTATAGTCCCACCGCACGACACCTGCGCCCTGGGCGGGAGTGCCCGTGCGGCTGATCTCACCGTAGGTCGTCACAACCTTCGTCGACAGAGCAATCGGATTTGCCCACGCGTCTCCGGGACGGTAGACGCCATACTCGGTTTCAGTACCGATAATGCGTTCGCTGCTCATTTCACTGTTCCAATCGGCTTCACATTCACGATTTCGGGAGCGAGGCCACTCGTGCGCGCCCAATCTTCCGGCGATGACGTGGCGGCAAGCTCCAATGACTCGTTCATCTCTTCATGGACACCGCGCAGCAGGTGCTCCATGCTCAGCCCGGAAGGGGCGCCCATCAATGCGTCCTTGATCGCATACTTCTTAGCACGTTCGACGATCCCTGCGATGAGAGCGCCGGAGACGAGGTCGCAGAGGTAGATGCGCTTGTGATCCCCATTGACAAGAGTCGCGAGGAAGAGCGCGGTTGTCTCGTTACGGGCGTAGAGGGCATCGACGGCACGTTCGCTCATCCCAGCCACGGCCTCGTCGATACCACCGAAGCGTGCGATCTCGGAGGCATGGATGGGCACCTGCGGGGTCAGGTACTTCGAGAAGATGTCGAGCGCTCCCGCGCGATCGGGGCGATCGACGCGGATCCGCACGTCGAGCCTGCCAGGGCGCAAAACAGCGGGATCAATCATGTCCGCACGGTTGGAGGCCCCGATGATCACAACGTTATCAAGCGACTCAACGCCATCCATCTCCGCGAGAAGCTGCGGAACGATCATCGTTTCGACGTCCGAGGACACGCCCGTGCCACGCGTGCGGAACAGCGCCTCCATCTCATCGAAGAAGATGACGACGGGAGTATCACCGGCCGCGAGAGTGCGCGCTCGAGCGAAAATCGCACGAATCTGACGTTCGGTTTCGCCGACGAACTTGTTGAGAAGCTCGGGACCCTTAATTGACAGGAAGAACGTCGAGGTGCCTCCGCGCTTGGACAGTGAGTTGGCCACTGCCTTCGCGATGAGGGTCTTGCCAGATCCCGGAGGACCGTACAGGAGAATACCCTTGGGCGGACGAAGCCCAAACTGCCGATAGAGCTCGGGGTGATTGAAAGGCATCTCAATCGAGTCGCGCACCTGCGCGATCTGATCGTCGAGACCACCGATATCTTCGTACGTGACGTCGGGAACTTCGGGGGTGAGCAGCTGCTCGACATCCTCACGCACGATGCGTTCAAACGCAATCCCGGCACGTGCATCCACGACGAGGGAGTCTCCGGGGCGCAGGTTGCCGTGACGCAGCGGGCCGGCAAGCTCAAGAAGAGTCTCGGCGCCGCCCTCCGTGGCGACGAGAACACGATCCTGGCCGACCAATTCGAGGATGGAGACAACCTGTCCACTGCGGGGAAAATCATCGGCAGCGACAGCGATCGACGTGTCGTCGAGACGCACCCACTGTCCGTAGGACAGATCCGCCACGTCGAGCTTGGGTGACACCGCCACACGCATACGCTTGCCGACGCTCACGACCTCGATCTGACGCGACGATGGGAAAGCGCGCACAAAAGTCGCCAGCGTCTGCGGGGGACGTGATACGTCGGCCAGCTCCCCCTGCAGGCGGATCAGCTCGGTGCGCGCTGTTGTGAGCGCGCTCGTCAGGCGTCCGTTCTTCTCTTCCAGGGAGATCAGACGTCGCTGCAAAGACTCGCGATCAGTAGCCTCACTCATCGCTAGCCGCCTCGCGTCCTTGCGGAGCCCACGTGTTCGCCTGTGCGACGACGTCGCGGCGCACCTTGCGCACCTTCTTCTCGGAGTTCACGCGCTGGCCGACTTTCTCGAGGCTCCAGTCCTCCTCGTCGTCCCACGCGCCGCCCTGGCCTTGCGCGGCCTTTGCGGGCCGCGTCGAACGTTCTTGCGGCGTGACGCCGGGGGCGAGAAGGCGGGCAATGACAAGGAACCCGGTGTGGGCGACCATGCGGTGTTCCGGGCGCACGGCAAGGCCATCAAGGTGCCACTCGCGGCGCATGTCTTCCCACGCAATGGGATCGGTGAAACGCTCGGACGCACGCAGATCCTCGACGAGACGAGACATCTGCGTCACGGTTGCAACGTAGCACACGAGGACGCCGCCCGGGATAAGGGCGTGCGTGATGGCTTCAATGTTCTCCCAGGGTGCCAACATATCGAGCACGATGCGGTCAACGCTGCCAGCTTCAGCCGACCATAGGACCTCGTCGACGTCTCCAACACGCAGATCCCATGCAGGGTGGCGCCGACCGAACCAGAGGTCGACGTTGGCAGCTGCGATGTCGGCGAAGTCCTGGCGACGCTCCACGGAGATGAGGCGTCCCTGTGGACCGACTGCGTCAAGGAGAGCCATCGACAGGGCACCAGAGCCCGCACCGGCTTCGACGACGGTCGCACCCGGGAAGATGTCGCCCATGTGGGTGATCACGCCGGCATCCTTCGGATAGACGACGGCAGCGCCACGGGGCATGGACATCACGTAGTCGACCTGGAGAGGGCGCAGAATTTGGAACTGGCGGCCTTCTGCCGTGATCATCACCTGACCGTCGGGGCGGCCAATAACGTCGTTATGGTCAAAGCCACCGCGGTTGGACTGGAAACGTCCACCGCTGACGAGGATTACCTGGTGGAAGCGTCCTTTGGGATCACGAACCTGAACGCGGTCGCCCTCGGCAAGCGGGCCTCGGCGGGTGGGCTGACCAAAATCGGTGGCCGATATCGAAGTATTACGCTGAATAGACATTACGTAAAGGATACCGCTAACCACCACCTGCGCCCATGGCAGGACACAGATGAGGGTGGCAGGGGTTAGCGTGGTATTCATGACAGACCTGATTGCCCCCTCGCCCGAACCCCGCACGTGGGAACCCGCGCTGTCCGCATCGCGTGCGAAAGAGTACGAGCGTTGCCCGCTGCAGTACCGGCTCCATGTCCTTGATGGGTACCGGGAGCCGGAAACGCGCGCGAAAGCATTGGGGACGCTCGTCCACGCGGTGCTTGAGGAGCTCTTCGCCCTCGATCCATCCGAGCGCACACCCCAGAACGCACGCGCGCAGGTCGCGCCTCAATACGAGGCATTCGCGGCGAAGAACCCCGAGGTTGGCGCCCTGTTTGCCAACGACGCTGACCGAGAGGCGTGGCTCGACGATGCCCGCACGCTCATCGACGGCTACTTCGCGATCGAGGCTCCCCAGTGGATCGCTCCAGCGGCGCGCGAGCAGAGGGTGACCACGACGACCGAGCGTGGCGTGCGCCTGCTCGGCTTCATCGACCGGGTCGATCAAGCTCCGGACGGACGCCTGCGCGTCGTCGACTACAAGACCGGAAAGGCACCCGGACCGCGCTATGTGGGAGAGGCACTCTACCAGATGCGTTTCTACGCGCTCCTGCTTGCACGTACACAGGTTCTCCCCTCCCGCATGCAGCTCGTGTACCTGCGTGCGGGGCAGGTGATCACGCTGGATCCCACGGCAGACGAGATCCACGATTTTGAGCGCCACATCGATCAGCTCTGGGACCGCATCGAACACGATATTGAGCACGATTCCTTCACACCCCGCAAGAATCCGCTGTGCAACTGGTGCGGCGTGCGCTCACTGTGTCCATTATTTGGCGGAACGACTCCCCCAACGCCGCGCCAACACGCGCAGTGGCTGGCGCGGACTCGGCTAGGCTAGAGGCATGGAACTGAAGCAATGCGGACGTAGCGGGCTCTATCTGTCCGCACTCGGTTTGGGCACCCTCACGTGGGGGCGCGATACCGATGGGCCCGAGGCCCACGACATGCTCAAGGCTTTCGTCGATGCCGGCGGCAATCTCGTCGAGTGCTCCCCTGCACACGGTGATGGGATGGCCGTCGATGTCCTATCGGAGGGACTGTCGAGCATCGGCCGACACCGCGTCGCACTCGTCTGGCGGGGCGCGGTTCGACGTGCCGGAGAGGGCGCGTGGGTGAGCGCTGCGGGCCGCGGCGATCTGCTGCGCAGCCTCGACGATGCCCTGGCCAGGCTCGACACAGATTACGTCGACGTATGGCTTGTCGAGCCACGTCCGGAGGTTCCACTGGAGGAGACTCTCGAGGCCGCGACGCTTGCGCAGCGCTCCGGCCGCGCCCACTATGTCGGATTATCGCGGGCATCCCACTGGGAACTTGCAGAGGCCGTGACACGCGGGATATTGGGCGCATGCGCGCCAATCACCGTTGTCGAAGCCCCCTTTTCGTTGGCGAATGCCTCAGCAGCCCAGACCATTGCCGAGCTGTCGGGCCGAGGTGTCGGTGTCATCGCGGCCTCTGCATTGGCTGGGGGTGCGCTGACGGGCAAGTATCGTCACACGACCCCCGCAGATTCGCGCGCCGCATCACCGCATCTGCGACACATGGTCGAACCCTACCTGGAGGGTCACCCGAGGACCGTCATTGAGGCGGCCTCTCGCGCTGCGGCTGGTTTGGAACGATCGACCGGTGACGTCGCGCTGACATGGGTGCGTGACTTTCCCGGCGTGAGCGCCGCACTGATTGGGCCTCGCACCCGCCGTCAGCTCGACACTCTTCTCGGTTATTCGGAGCCGCTACCGGCTCCGATCCGCCAAGTCCTCGCAGAGGTTGCTGGTCCGTCGTGCGTGGCGCGCTGAGCGCCAGCTGACCTGAACAGACGGGTGGGGCCCGAACCATGCGGTTCGGGCCCCACCCGTCTATCTGAGCATCCGGGACGCTACTCAGTCGTCAACTTCGATGAAATCGTCGTCGTCATCCTCATCGGTTTCCTCGTCATCCTCGAAGTCGGAGTCATCGTCCTCGTAATCCGAGTCATCGTCCTCATCGGAGTCGTCGAGGATGTCGAACGGCAACTCGACCCCGAGCTGGGTGAACAGAATGTCGTCATAGGTGAAGAACGCGTCACGCAGCGCCAACTCGGCTGCTTCGAGTGCGGCATCATCGGCCTCGTCTCCATCGCGGGCGATGTCGAAGTGGTTCTCGAAGGCGTTCAGCAGGCGCGTCAGCGCGCGGCGAGGATCTCCAGTCATGGCATTCATTCTACCGTGAGACGGCGCACTTTATCAGGGAAGGTTGAGCTGCGAACGAATGACGGACACCATGAGATCGGTTCCCTTGATTTCGGCGGTCTGATCGGCGCCCAAGATGCGGGTCTGGCCGTCTGCGTCGAGCAACTGAGAAGCACCCATGTTCGGTCCGAGAGGCAGGATGACCCATTCCTTGGTGGGCTCATACAAGGCGTCAGGTGTCTCGCCCTCGATCTGCGCCGTGATGTTGGCGATGACGACGCGTGCCTGCTGGCGTGCCGCATCAGCACGCTTGGATTCACGCACGTCGGTCAGGTCTCCCACCGCGTAGACATTCGGGTGGTCAACGACCTGCATGGTGCCCTCGACGCGAATCGTACCGTTCGGGTTCATGACGGACTCATAGTCGGAGCCAATCAGGAATCCGGTGTTAGCGCGCGCACCGTAGCACTGGAACCACAGGTCCGCCTCGACAACCTCGCCATTCTTAGTCTGCACCATGAAGTGTCCCAGGTCGCCGACGTTCTGCGGTGGCAGGTAAGCGAGCTCGGAACCGGTCACGACGCGTACGCCGAGCGTGGCCAGCTGCTCGCTGATCTCTTCGCGGAGCGCGTCCGTGTAGCCGGGGGTGCCCAGAATCTGGTCCGAGGATTCGACGATGGTGATGTCGAGGCCCGGGAAGGCGTTGGCGAGCTCGCCGGTCAACTCGATGCCGACGGTGCCGCCGCCAACAATCATGACGGAGCGGGCTCGGCTCAGGTTCTCGTGCAGCTGCTCGAGGCGCGCCTTGGCAACGGAGGAACGGTACGAGGAATACTTCGCAGGGAAGGGGTAGGTGGATCCGGTGGCGAAGACAACGTAGTCGGCTTCGATCGGGTCGTGTCCGAAGACGTGGACTGTCGTGCCGTCGACGCGCGAAACCGTGCCACGCACAACCTCGCCGCGGCTCAGGAGATTCGTGTAGGGCATGAAGATTGCATGCTCCCACACCGTGTCGACAGCGGCGCGCAGGGCCGCTGCGTGGTGGACGAACTGGTCCTTCTGTTCGATGAGAACGACGTCCGCGAGGGGATCAAGTCCCTTAGCGACCGTGACGCCTCCGTATCCTCCGCCAATGACTGCAACGCGTGCCATGTCTTTCCTCCTTATGAGTGGACCGCGTCTATTGTGTCACCTGACGGGCACGAACGCGCGTGCTAGGGACTTTAGTCCGAGTCGGACGAGTTCTCCTATTCGTCGATCCCGAGGCCACGCGCAACATTCGGCGGGAAGAAGTTGGGGCCCTTGAGTACCTTCCCGTCCTCGCGGAGCTTGACAGAACCATCGGGCATCAGCTTCGACAGGTTCGAGGCCTGGACCTCAGCGAGCACCGAATCCAGATCCATTCCTGATTCGATCGCCATACCGAAAATAACGTACACGAGATCCGCAAGGGCATCCGCAGCCTCGATAACATCGCGCTCCCCGTCATCAGCAGCTGCGGCCTTCTCGGTGGCGGCCTCGATGATGGCGCGGGCGCGCTTGCCGTACACCGCTCCGACGAGCTCAGCGAACTCTTCGGCAATGAGGTTCATGCGCAGATCGAGGCGTTCGTAGGACAGCGTCGGATCGTCGAAAGGACGAATCGGAACCGAGTAGGTGCGATGGAACTCCATCACGAGATCCATCGGGCTGGGCGCTCCCCCGGTCGTGTTCGAGGCAGTGGTGGTCTTCTCACTCATGCGTGGTCCTTTCGAGACTGTTCCCAGGCGGTGGCCAGGATGTTCGTGAATGCGGTCGTGGTCTGATGCCCGTCGACGAGGAACTGGGCGTCGAAGACGTAGGTGGGGACGGTGGTGACGCCCATGTGCATCGCCATTTGGAAGTCTGAATAGACGCGGGAAGCCCATTCTTCGTCTTCGATGGCCAGTGCCGCTAGGTCTGCCGGCATGCCAACGTCCTGGGCACACCCGATCAGGACGTCCGGGTGGGAGACGTCGAGTCCCATTTCGAAGTGGGCGCGCATGATTGCCTCGGCGACCTTGAGCTGGCACGAGGAGGGACCCGCCACCGTGTCCTCGTCAATATCCGCGTCATGGGCTGCGGCTATCACGCGGTGCGCGCGTGACGTTGGGGCAATGATCAGATTGTCGAAGTCAAAACGAATGCCCTCGCGAGCGCCGAGTGCACGCATGCGTTCGTCCGATTCACGCACCTCTTCGAGGGTTGCGGTGCCGGATTCGACGAGGGCAACGACTCGCGGCTTATCAATGGGCGCGTCGAGATCGGGATCGAGAAGAAATGCGTGCAGGTAGACCTCAACCTCGTCACGGCGGCCGAATTGCTCAAGAGCTGCGCGAAGGTGTCGCAGCCCCAAGTAACTCCAGGGATCGCAGGTGTCGAGCCACATGTCAATACGCACGGCGCCTCCTCGTCGGTGGTATGGAAAACCCCGGAGCCTTTCGGCCCCGGGGCATCTCGTGCGCGGAGGGGGAC
>USPB01000020.1 GCA_900556405.1 uncultured Actinomyces sp. | reverse complement strand
ACCCCTCACCCATAATCTCTTTGCAGAAATTCAAGCGGAATACCGATCGGATTCAGCTACTCTTTCTTTAAGTATTCCGCGACTTGGAATGCCATCTCCAAAGACTGCTGGTGGTTCAAACGCGGATCCACTAGCGTCTCATAGCGATCACGCAAAGCCTCTTCATCAAGCTGCTCGGAGCCGCCAAGAACCTCTGTAACGTCATCCCCCGTGAGCTCGACATGAATCCCACCGGGAACCGTTCCAGCTTCGCGATGAGCCTCAAAGAAACCAGTGACCTCATCCATGATCGTCTCAAAGCGTCGTGTCTTGTAACCCGTCGATGAAGTGATCGTATTTCCATGCATCGGGTCGGTCACCCAGGTAACAGGGCGTCCATCACGCGCTTGTGCCTCCAAGAGAGGAGGTAATGCATCGCGAATTTTATCCGCCCCCATACGCGTGATGAAGGTCAAGCGCCCTTCTTCGCCCTCAGGATTCAGACGGTCAACCAGACGGCGCATATCATCAATCGATGTCGTCGGTCCAAGTTTGACGCCGATCGGATTACGCACATGCGCAAGCAATTCAACATGCGCATCGTCAACCCCACGAGTACGTTCACCAATCCACAAGAAGTGGCCGGAAGTGTTGTATGGATCCCCGGTGCGTGAATCGATTCGGGTCATCGCGGACTCGTAATCCAGAAGCAAAGCTTCATGCGAGGAGAAGAGATCAACGCTACGCATCTGGGCCGCACTGGACACACCTGCTGCCTCAAGGAACTTCACTGCACGGTGAATCTCCTCAGCAAGAGACTCATAACGCGCATAAGCCGGATTAGCAGTAAAACCACGATTCCAGTGATGCACCAGCCGCAAGTCAGCATAGCCACCGCGAGTGAAGGCACGAATCAAATTCAGCGTCGATGCGGCATGATGATACAAATCCAACAAGCGCGTGGGATCTGGAATGCGCGACTCGGGAGTGAATTCGAAGGAATTGACAGCATCACCGCGGTATGAGGGAAGCGTGACGTCTCCACGGGTCTCCATATCTGAAGAGCGCGGCTTCGCATACTGGCCCGCAATGCGCCCAATCTTGATCACAGGCAAAGACGCGCCATAGGTCAAGACGACGGCCATCTGAAGAAGAGTTTGGATCTTCAGACGCAAATGGTCAGCTGTTGCCTCGGAAAAAGTCTCAGCGCAATCGCCACCCGTGAGGACGAAGGCCTCACCGCGAGAGGCGGCAGCGAGATTCGTTCGCAGGTCATCTACCTCGCCGGCGAAAACCAAGGGGGGTTGACGACGCAACTCAGCCAATACGGAGTCGAGGGCCTCGGGATCTGGGTAGCTCGGCTGTTGAAGCGCGCGCTTGGAACGCCAAGATTCCCAGGGAGCAGATTCTTCAGTAGCGGCAGGGGCGAAGAGTTCAGGTGCGCCGGGGCGCAGCGAAAAATCGCCACGCCCCGGGAAAGAAGATGAAGCCATCGTCACTGCGCTGCAGACACAGGCTGGCCAATCTGCGAGAGCAGATCGGTGAACCACGGCTGCGTAATGTCGAAAGGCTTGCCACCGGCGATGCGCGGGAAGGCAATCGCAGAAAGCTGGTCGCCATTCTCTTCATCCTGACCGATAACACCGCTTTCACCGCGAAGTGCACACTCGACGGCAAGATCACACATCTGCTTGATCAGTGCAAGATCTTCCTCGTGTGCTGCTGCCGCGCGTGAGTAGTAACCGGACTTCTGAACCATCACCTTTTCGGCGCCAATAAGCGCTGCAAACTTGCGCGCAAACCACTGGCCGGGGTTGATGGTGTCGAGCTTGACGTGGCCGAAGGGATCGCGCTGGACCTCGCCGCCAGCAGCCTCGATCTCCGCGATGATCTCGGGGACGCCAGCGCCCTCGGACAGGAAGATATTGACGTTGCCCTGCTCGTCCATGATGGCCTTGAGGCGCTTGGCCTCGGCATCGAGGTCGATCTTCATCTCGGGCAGGAAGATGGCGTGGATGTCCCAACGCTCCTTCGACAGACCGATCGAGGGCACCCACTCCTGGGTCTTGAGCCACTCGTGGTAGCGCTGCGAACCGGCGGCCGTCAGCCAACCGCAGTGGCGGCCCATGATCTCGTGGATGATGAGCATGCGGGGGTTGGAGCGGTGCTCGCCGATGATGTTCTGGGAGTACTCGGAGACCTCTTCAGCGGCGGTCCAGGCGCCCAGGGACTGGCGGATCGGCACAACGTCGTTGTCGATCGTCTTGGGCAGGCCCACGACGGTGAGGTGGTAGTCGTGCTCCTCCAGGTAGGCGGCCAGGTCGGCGGCCGTCGTGTTGGTGTCGTCGCCACCGATGGTGTGCAGGACGTCGACGCCGTCAGCGCGGAGCTGCTCGGCAGCCTTCTGCAGCGGGTCCTCATCCTCGGAGACGAGGCCGCGCTCGACCAGGTTCTTCTTGTTCGTCAGCTTGACACGGGAGTTACCGATCGGGGAGCCGCCGAAGCGGTGCAGGACGGCAGCGTGCTTGCGAGCTTCCTCGTCGACCAGCACGTAGTTGCCGGTGAGCAGGCCGTGGTAGCCGTTCTGGTAAGCGATGATCTCAACCGTGGGATCAATTTCGTTGTAGCGCTCGATGAGTCCACCGACGGCGGAGGACAGGCACGGGGCGAAGCCACCTGCGGTCAGCAGGGCAACACGACGGACCGACATGAATGTCACCTTTCTCAGGTTGGTTAGGTACGGCCCCGCGCGTGCATGCACGCTCCGCGTCACCCTGGCTGCCCGATAGGGCTGCCTAGTGCGCGAAGGCGCGCGTGTGCAGGGCACAGTTCATTCTACCCGGCCCACATCGCCTTTCGCCAAGGACACCCGTCCCACGAAACGCGAATGCGTGCCCCAATCATGAGATGACGGCGAACAGCCATTACTCCTTGTCCGAGGCCTCCTGCTCCTCGCCGCTCTCTTCCTCGGGGGCGGTGGGAACGGGCACCTCGGGCGCGGTGCGCCCACCGGGCGCGGGCCGACCGTTGGAGGGAACCGGTCCCTCGAAGGCGCCCTCTGCTGCCAGCTGCGCCTTGACGTCGGCAGCATACAGGTCCACGTACTCCTGCCCAGACAGGAGCATGAGGTTGTACATGATCTCGTCGGTGATGGCCCGCAGCACGTAGCGGTCCTTGTGCAGGCCCTTGTAGCGCGAGAAGTCCAGGGGCTCACCGATCACCATGCCGATATTCGTACGGGACGGGATCTTTTGACCGATCGGCTGCGCAGCATGGGTGCCGATCATCGCAACGGGGATAACGGGTGCGCCGGAGAGGAGGGCAAGGCGCGCGACGCCGGTCTTGCCGCGGTAGAGGCGCCCATCGGGGCTGCGCGTTCCTTCGGGGTAGATGCCGAAGAGTTCACCGTCACGCAGGCGCTTGAGTCCGGCGTTCAGAGCCGCCTCGGACGCGCGGCCACCGGTACGGTCGACGGGAATGGTGCCCACGGCACGCATAAACTCCTTCGTCATCCACCCTTTGAGACCGGTGCCCGTGAAGTAGTCGGCCTTTCCCATGAAGACGACCTCACGGTCGAGCATCATCGGCAGGAACACCGAATCCCATACGGCATTGTGATTGGACGCGAGAATGGCGGGTCCTTCAGCAGGAATGTTCTCCTTGCCGCGGATCCACGGGTGATAGGCCGCCTTCAGAACGGGGCTGCCGGTCGCCTTGAGAGCCTGATAGAACGCCACTGTCACTCCTGAAGTCTCGACGGGCGCGCGAGCGCGCGAACGAATTAGTATCAACTGTATGACGAAACAGACTACCGTGCGCGATTGTGGGGAAACCATAGCGCCCGGGGAGTCCGCCCGTCCTTTCGCCCGATCGGTGGTGTCGCAAGCCCTGTCCCGGGCCTCATCTGTCGAGCTACAGCCCAGCCTGGACGCCGTTGGAACCCCGGCCTCGCGCGGGCGCTGGGTGATTGTCGACTTGGAAACGACGGGACTCGGAGCTGGCGCGGAAATCACTGAGATCGGCGCAGTGAGCGTGCAAGACGGTGCCATCATGGACGAGTTTTCTTCGCTCGTGAAGCCCTCGCGCCCCATTCCGCCATTTATCACGTCGCTGACGGGGATTACACCGGCGATGGTCGCAAACGCCGACCCGATCGCCTCGGTACTGGAGCGGTTCATGGACTGGTCTGGCCTCGGCACGAAGGGCGGCCCGGTCCTCGTCGCTCACAATGCCTCCTTCGACGTGGGGTTCTTGCGCCGAGCAGCCCGCGCATCCTCCCTCCCATGGCCTCGCATCCGCGTTGTTGACACGCTGGCTCTCGCGCGCCTCGCGTTGCCCCGCCCGCTCGTGCGTAATCACAAGCTCGGCACGATCGCGTCGTACTTCGGTACCGCCACCGTCCCCGAGCACCGCGCGCTCGGAGATGCACGCGCAACTGCTGAAATCCTCCTGGGTTTCATCGACTTGCTCGCGGGGGCAGGCGCCACCGACGTCGAGGACCTCGTTGCTCTCACCGAACAAGCACCCGCGCGCCGCCCCTCTACTCCGTCCTTCGTCGCGGACTTACCCACCTCCCCGGGGGTGTATCACTTCATCGATACGGCTGGGGACACGCTCTACGTGGGGTCGGCCTCGTCCCTACGCTCGCGCGTGAGCAGCTACTACACAAAGGCGGAGAAGCGCTCGAAAGTCCAGCGCATGGTCTCCCTCGCTGCGGGCGTGCGCCCCTACCCTACCGCGTCAATTCTCGAGGCGAGGATCCGGGAGCTGCGCGATATCAGGGAACTAACGCCGCCCTACAATTCGGCATCGACGCGTCAGGGATCCCAGCATTGGGTCATTGCCGAGGCGGGCCAACCTCGCGTGGTACAGTCCGTCACGCTCGACGTGCTACCGTGCGCCCTCGGCCCCTTCGGCACGCGCGCGCACGCCCTGCGGGCAGCGGGAGCGATCGAGCGTGTCTTAGCCCAGGCTGACCCTGCCCACAGGCCGGAGCTCCTTCACGAGGCCGTGGCCGCATCGACGCTGGCCGTTCCCCGCGCGCTCACCGCGCTCATGGAGAGGCTCTCTTCCCAGGGACTATACGAGCCCGCTGCCGCCGCTCGCGATGACCTGAGCGCCTACATGACGGGCGTCGAACGCGCGACGATGCGACCGATCCTGGCAGCGCCGCGCATCGTGTGGGGATCACGCCGAGACGGGGGCGAACCGGGCTGGATCCTGCACGTCGCCTCCCACGGCCGCCACCTCAGCTCCGTCGTCATTCCGCCGCACACCGACCCGTCCCCGTGGATCGACGTTCTGACGTCCACAACACCCGTCGAAACGGACGGCGTCGCCGCCAGCTGCGCGTCGTGGGCGGAAACAGCGCTGCTGTGCGCCGAGCTGGGCCGCGAGGGAACGCGCCTCGTCGAATGGAACGGTCCCCTCCCCTGGGCACAGCCAACAGCCAGCCCGCTACGCGACGGGCGGCTGCGCGAGCTCCTGGCCCACGCAACCGCCCATCAGCGCCTCAGCCCGCGCACCTGACGCAGGCTTTTCCTTATGCGTTCGACGCTTCTACCCAACGCTCGATGAGTCGCGCACCCGAGCCATCGGCCAGCGCACCCAGGGCGCGCTCGACGGCACCGCGCATGCGCTCGGCAAAGTCGGCCTGAGTCACCGGGTTTTCCAGGCCCTCCCACGCCAGGATGCCGGCACCAACGTTGAGCGCAACGGCATCGCGGACGGCATCCGCTCCACCGCCCGACAGCACGTCGCGGGCAACGGCTGCGTTCTCGGCTGCCTCACCGCCGGCAAGATCCTCAATGGAGGAGGCTGCCATGCCCAGGCATTCACGCGCGTCAAACTCGGTCGGAGTCACCGATCCGCCCGAGACGATCCACACCTGATTCGCATCGGTGGTGGTCAGCTCATCGAGACCCGTGTTCGCCCCACGGAAGACGAGCGCGCTCAGGCCGCGCGAGGCGTACACGCCCGCCATCAGTCGCGCGTTCTCCTCACGCGACGCGCCGATCGCGCACGCCTGCACGCGCGCCGGATTCGTCAGCGGCCCCAGGACGTTGAACGCCGTGGGGAAACCGAGCGCGCGGCGCACGGGAGCAGCAAAACGCATCGACGGGTGCATCTTGTTGGCGAACAGGAACGCGATGCCCACCTCATCGAAGACGCGACGCAGGGCGTCAGCGTCGAGGTCCAGGTTGACACCGAGCGCTTCAATAACGTCCGCGGAACCCGACTTCGAGGTCGACGCACGGTTGCCGTGCTTGACGAGCGGGATGCCCATCGCCGCGAGCACGATGGCAGACATCGTCGAGATGTTCACGGTCTTGTACCCGTCGCCGCCCGTGCCGACGATATCGAGGGCGCGGCTGGGCAGATCGACGTGTGCCGCGTGGTCCTGCATGCCATCGGCGAGGCCGTGGATCTCGTCCACCGTGGCGCCCTTCATGGCCATGGCGGTCAGGAAGGAGGCAAGACGCGCCTCACCCAGTTCACCGCTCATCACCTGATCCATCAGCCAGTACGACTGACCGTAATCGAGGCTCTCCCCCGCGGTCAGCGCCTGAATGATCGGCGCCCACTCCTGAGCAGCCATCACTTGACTCCACGCAGCACGTCGGCGACGGTCTCCTGCAGGATGATCGGGTCGATCGGATCGGCCACAACCGCCGCTGCTCCGGCCCACGTGGCCAGCCACTCGTCCTGCGGGCGCGCCGTCAGGAAAACGATCGGGGGAACGCCCTCACGGGTCTCACGCAGATCCTGGGCGACAGACATGCCGCCCTCCTTCTTCGTCTCAGCGTCGAGGATCAGCACCGCGAAATCCTGCTGATCGAAGGCATCACGAACGCCGAAAGCCGTCGCAGCCTCCACCCATTCGATGCGGGGCGTGTCCTTGGAAGCACGCAGTCCGACGCCGTTGATGACAGCTTGACGCTTGTCCTTGTCGTCACTGAAAACCAGGATTTGAACGGTTTCTTCACTCATGGAATCTCCTTGCGTATGTCGGCCAATTCGACGCGATGGCCCCATTCTAACGGGTAGCGGGCGGCTCCCACACTGGGAGCCGCCCGCTCATGATCACCTGAGTCGGCGTATCGTCACTGCATCGAGGAGGTGCCGACGATGTCGACGACAAAGACAGTCGCTCGGTTGGGCGTCGCCTCCTGGCCGGACTGCGCTTGCTGGCCCGGGATGGGGGCGACGATCAGCAGACGAGAACCAATGGTCACACCCGTCAGATCGGCGTCCTTCACGGGAGCCTGGAGGGGAGCCTGACTCCACGAGGACTGCGTCTGTCCGCTCGCACCGAAGCCTCCGACAACCTGCTTGTACAGGACCGTCTGGTCATCTGTGAGTGCCTCGCCCGAGCCCTTGTAGATCGTGTAGATCTTCTGCTCGGTGGGCGCGGCGACGCTCTCGTTGATCGTCAGAGTCGGCTCGACACCGGGATCACCGGTCACGGTCACACCGGCGGGCAGCTCCTCGCCGGTCGCCGTCGCACCGCTGAGAACCGACTCGTCGGCCAGGTTCTCGGTGGCGACGCCCACGATGTCCACGACGAACACGAGGGTCGAGTTCGCGGGGATGTTACCGCGAGCCTGGCCACCGTAGCCAAGGGCTGCGGGGATGACCAGCTCAACGCGGTCACCCACGTGCGTGTGCGCCAGACCGTAGGTCCACCCCTTCACGACCTGTTCAAGAGAAAACTCGACAGGCTCGCCCTTCTTGTAGGACGAATCGAAGACGGTGCCGTTCCACAGGGCGCCCACATAGTTCGCCTTGATCGTGGCACCCGGGCACACAAGCGCGCCATCGCCCTGCTTGAGGGTCTTGACGAGGACCTTGTCGGTCGGCTCGCTGCCCTTGCCAGCGGCGATCACGGGGGTGTCGTCGCCGGAGATCGACGGGAAGTTTCCCTTGCCGCTGCGGTCAACGTTCGCATTCTGGTCAGCGGAGTCGTCCGTCGAGCAGGCGGAGTAGTCGATCTCCGCGGGAGCGGAAGACGAAGACGACGAAGCATCGGAGCAGGCCGCGAGCCCGACAACGAGGGCGGCTGCGCCGACGATGGCGCCGAAGCGGCGCAGGGAGGACATCATGGAAAAGTGTTCTTTCGGCTCAGTGGAAGGATTCGCCGCAGGCGCAGGTGTTCTGGGCGTTCGGGTTGTCGATGGTGAAGCCCTGGCGCTCAATGGTGTCGGCGAAGTCGATCGTGGCACCGCTCAGGTAGGGAACGCTCATACGATCGACGACGACCTCAACGCCGTCGAAGGAGCGAATCGCGTCGCCATCGAGGGTGCGATCATCGAAGTAGAGCTGGTAGATGAGGCCGGAGCAGCCACCGGGCTGAACGGCGATGCGCAGGCGCAGGTCGTCGCGGCCCTCCTGCTCAAGGAGGCTCTTCACCTTCGCAGCTGCGACGTCGGTGAGGATAACCTCGTGGGTGGGAGCCTGAGTTGCGGACTCGGACATGATGCTCCTTTTCGTAACGGATAGACGTATTCGCTTGACACACTACTCCCCCGCGCGGACCACGCGCCACGGCTGGGGTGCGCGCTCAGCGTAACCAGGTGCGTGCGACGCGCCGTCCGGCGTCTTCGAGCGTGACGGATCCCTCCGTCTCGAACACACCGTGAAGCCCCCATTCGGCCTTCTCAAAATGCGAGAGGCTGGACCTGCGTGTGATAGCAACGACGGGTAGGGCATGCGCCGCAGCGGCACTCGTCACGCGCTCGAGCGTGGACTCGGCGAGCAGCGGTGAGGACAGCTCGGGCTCGGCGACGATCAGGAGGTCGCAGCCCTCCATGATGTCGTCCAGATCGAGCAACTGGGACAGGAGATCGCCGGTGGAGACGATGCGCCCACCAATCGCAGCAATGACGGCTCCCACGCCGCCGCCGGCACCAGAGCCGCGCTGGCGCGCCGGGTGAACGTCCTGGCCCTCTAAAAGCTGGCGTCGCCCCAGCGGACGATGCGCAAACGCCTGCGTCAGGGCAGCAGTGAGGGCGGTGTCTTGGTTCTCGACCGGCTCCAGATCGGGTGCGACCGCAAGGACCGAGTCGAGGCCCAGCAGTGGACGCGCGGTGGACGCCGCGCACACAAGATCGACGCTCGCATCAGCGACGAGGCCCTGGGCGCGCGTCAGCGCATCTGCGAGTGTCTCAGGCTGCCTCGGGTCAATGCTCGGGGCGCACAGGAGGCCTTCCAGGAAACCGACGCCGCAATCGGGCAAGGAGTTGTGCCCGCCTTCGACGATCACGGTGCCGCCGTTGCGAAGCGAGTCCGCCACGCGTTCGCCTGCCTCGCGCGACGAGGAAGCATCAGTGGGCACGCGCACGAACGAGGCCTGGGAGCGCAGCCCAGCCACGGCCTCGTCGAAGGTTGGTCCACTCCCGACGGGAAGCGTTACCACCGTCGAGCTGGGGGCGCCGGTCAGAACGCCCCGTCCGATTGCAGCAAGCGCATCGCCGGTCGGCAAGGCGGGAATACCCCCGTCCCACCGACCGGCGACAACAACACGACTCACAGGGACGCCACGCGCGTCAGCAGAAGCGCCTCGGCGAGGATTGCGGCCTTCAGGTCGGAAATCGACTGCGACTCATCCTCTGAGTGAGCGTTCGTCAGCGGATCCTCGACGCCGGTGACGACGACCTGCGCGTCAGGGAAGATGCGCTGGAAGTCCGAGATGAACGGAATCGAGCCGCCCACGCCGATATTGACCGAGGGAACGCCCCAGGCCTCGGTAAGGGACTCGTGCAGCGCCTTCGTCACGGGGGAATCCATGTCAGCCTGGTAGCCGGCACCCGCATCCTCGGCCGTGACCTCGACGCGCGCACCGAAGGGCGCGTGAGCGAGCAGGTAGTCGACGAGCTTGGTCTGGGCCTCGACGGGATCGACGCCGGGGACCGTGCGCATCGACAGGCGGAAACGCGTGTGCGGGGCAATCGTGTTCGAGGCGTTAGAAACGGGACGCGCGTCAAAACCGATCACCGAGATCGACGGCTTGGTCCACATGCGGGCGGCGATGTCGCCCGAACCCGCCAACTGCAGGCCCTCGACCATACCGGCCGCAGCGCGCAGCTCCTCCTCCGGCCAATCCACGTCCGCGTGATCCGAACCGCCCAGGCCCGGGACCGCGACATCACCCTTCTCGTCGAAGAGCGAGGCAATCAGCATCGAGGAGACCGCGACGGAATCGAGCAGCGGCCCACCGAAGGCGCCCGAGTGCACCGCGTGGTCCGCAACGGTCACGTCGACGGTCACGATCGCGTTGCCGCGCAGCGTCGAGGTGACGGCGGGCTCACCCACCTTCCAGTTCGACGAATCCGTCACGACGATGACGTCGGCGGCAAGCTCATCCTTGTGAGCATCGAGGAACGCCGTGAACGAGGGAGAACCGATCTCTTCCTCGCCCTCGATGAACACGACGACGTTGACCGGCAGGTCCTCGCCGAGGATCGACAGGGAACCCAGATGCACCGTGATGCCGGCGCCATCATCGGAAGAACCGCGACCGTAAATGCGGTCGCCACGAACCTCCGCCTTGTAGGGATCCAAGCTCCAACGGCTCAGCTCGCCCACCGGCTGGACGTCGTGGTGGGCATAGAGCAGAACGGTCGGGGCGCCCTCAATGCGGGGCGAATGCGCAACGAGCGCGGGCTTGCCCTCGGTCCCATCCGCGGCGGTTTCGCGCAGGACCTTGGCGTCCAGGCCAAGGGAAGCGAAACGCTCGCGAATATGCTCAGCGCTGCGCTCCACGTCGGCGGCGTGCGCAGGATCCGACGAGACCGACGGAATCGCAACGAGCTGCGTGAGTTCCTCCAGCAGAGACGGGAAAGCAGCCTCCAGGCGTTCCCTCAAAACGGACGACGACAATGTGTGTGAAGTATCAGCCATACGACCAGGGTAGACCATGGGAGTGCGAGGCGGGCAGGCTATCCGCTAGCCTTGAACCGTGTTTGGACGAAGCAAGAACAACAACGACGAGACCTCGATGCACGTTGAGCCAGTCTCAACGACGCCCGGCGGCAAAAAAGGCCGCCCCACGCCCAAGCGTAAGGACGCCGAGGCCGCCCGCATCCACCCGCTGGTTCCCAAGGACCGCAAGGAAGCCAAACGTGCCGCACGCGCCGCGCGCAACGCGCGCTTCGACGCTGAACAGCGCGCGCTGGTGACCGGCGAAGAGAGGTACCTGCCGGCCCGCGATAAGGGCACCGCCCGTCGCTTCGTGCGCGACTACGTGGACGCACGACACTCCTTCTCGGAGTGGATCCTCGCCGTCATGATGGTCTCCATCATCCTCATCATGTTGCTCTCGATGCTCGGCAACAAGATCCCGCTGCAGTACCAGGCCTACCTGCTCTACGGATCCTCGATCCTCATGTACGGCTCCTTCATCATCACCGCAGTCGAGTCCTTCCTCGTGTGGCGCAAGGTCAAGCGCACATTTGCGCAAGCACACCCGCGCGACGACATTCCCTCCGGCACCGGGTACTACACCTTCTCCCGCATGATCATGCCGCGTCGCTGGCGCTCGCCGCGCCCCCAGGTTGACCGCGGGCAGTTCCCGAAGTAATCCACAGACCCCGTCGGCCCCGCCCCATCCACATGGTGGCGGGGCCGACGCGTCTTATCCACAGGGTCCGTCGCGGCCGAACCTGTATCCACAGGGGCCACCGTCGCGCTGGATTCCACCTCCTCTCGCGGGTCATCCTGGTCGTGTCGGAGCATCGGCGCCCCGACAACGACGAGAAGGATGCATCATGCACACGACGACCACACTGCTGCCCGCCTGCGCTATCGGATGTGAGGATGACGAGCCTGCCCCGGAGGGCATGTACGGCCCCGCCCACTGGCTCGACGACCGAGGAATTGCCACTCTCCTCGCCCCCTACCTGTGCGATGGGTGGGACCTGGGAGATTACGCGCGTTTCGCTGACCTCACGGGCACGGATGCGCGGCGCCTCGCCTCGCTCCTGCCGAAGGATGCACGCGACGATAGACAGAACAACGCTCCTCGGATCATTGACCTGCTGCGCGCCGCCTCGCGCATCGACGGACTGAGCCTCGAGGGATACGTCATCCGTGCCCCTCGCCGAGACGAACGCGTCAGCATCGACACTGTGCTCGTCCCCGAGTCGGCAATCATCGCACACACCGGCGCCCCCATCGACGACGAGCGTTATCCGAGCTACCAGCACTGGCTCACGCTTGCCACGGTCCTCGGGCTTGGCGAGGAGGCGATCCCGCCCGACGAAATGCGCCTGCTCGTTCGAGACGGATCATCCACGCGGTGGTGGTGGGCATGGTGGGACTGATCAACTATCCTAGGAAGCATGATCCGACGCGCGTACAACTGGGCTTTCACACACTTCATCTCACGTTCCGACCCGGAAGATGCACACCACCTGGGTCTGGGAGCAATTTCTCTGGCCGGCCGATTCGCCCCGACGCGCGGACTCATGCGCGCCACACTGGGCTACCTCGATCCCCACCACAGCCCCACCCGGATGGCTAACGGAGTCGAGGTCCCCCTGACGCTGGGACAGCGCCGTCTGCCCTCGCGTCTGGGCCTCGCGGCCGGGATGGACAAGGACGCGCAGGCCGTGCTCGGCATGTGTGCCCTCGGCTACGCCTTCGTCGAAATCGGAACCGTCACCCCGCGTCCCCAACCTGGCAACGACGCCCCGCGTCTGTGGCGCCTCATGGAAGAGCGCGGCCTGCGCAACCGTATGGGCTTCAACAACGCTGGCGCGGACGCAGCCGCGGACAAGCTGCGCGAGCTGCGCTCGACGTCCGCGGGCCGCGCCGCCATCGTGGGCGCCAACATCGGCAAGAACAAGGTGACCTCCGAGGAGGATGCCCCGGCCGACTACGAGTACTGCGCGAAGACGTTGGCCCACTGGGTTGACTTCGTCGTCGTCAACGTCTCCTCCCCCAACACGCCCGGACTGCGTGACCTGCAGTCGGTCGATCACCTGCGCCCAATCCTGCAGGCAGCCCGCCGCGGCTGCGAGGCAGGGGCCCCCGACCGCGTCATGCCCCTGTTCGTCAAGATTGCCCCCGATCTCGCCGATGAGGACATCGTCGCCGTCGTCGAGCTGACGAAGGAGCTCGGCCTGGCAGGTGTCGTCGCGACGAACACGACGATCAACCACGACCTGGGCGAGGGTGGCGTCTCCGGCGCTCCGCTGCTGCCCCGCGCGCTCGAGGTCGTCTCCCTGGTGGCTCGCCACCTCGACGAGGAACAGATCCTCATCGGAACCGGCGGTATCTCCTCGCCCGAGGACGCGCTGCGCATGATCGGAGCGGGCGCCGACCTGGTCGAGGCCTTCTCCGCCTTCATCTTCGAGGGCCCGTCCTGGCCGGGCGAGGTTTCTCGCGCCCTCCAGCGCGCCTGAGGACGCCATGATCATCGAACTGACCAGCGCGGATCTGACTGCAGACCCGCGCTTGGACGACTACACGCGCCTCAAAGACGTCAAGCTTCGTTCCAAGATCGAGCCGGAACGCGGCCTGTACATGGCCGAATCCGCGAACGTCATCGAACGCGCCATCCGCGCGGGCCACCACCCGCGCTCCTTCCTCATGTCCAAGCGCTGGCTGCCCACGCTCGAAGCGCTCATCTCAGAAGCGACGGGCGCACCCGATGGCGCGCAGGTTCCAGTCTTCGTCGCCGACGAAGACGTCCTGGAACAGATGACGGGCTTCCACCTGCACCGCGGTGCCCTGGCCGCCATGCAGCGCCCGATCCTGCCCTCCCTGGACGAGCTACTCGCCACCGCGCGCGGCGGCCAGCCCGCTCGCCGCGTCGTCGTCCTCGAAAACCTCGTCGACCACACGAACGTGGGCGCAGCTTTCCGCTCCGCCGCCGCGCTCGGCGTGGATGCCGTCCTGGTCACCCCGCAGTGCGCCGACCCCCTCTACCGGCGATCCGTGCGCGTCTCCATGGGAACCGTCTTCCAGGTCCCATGGACCCGACTCGAATCGTGGCCAGGGGACATCGCCACCCTCCAGGAGGCCGGTTTCACCGTAGCCTCCCTGGCTCTGTCCGACGATTCCGTGTCCCTCGACGACTTTTCCTCACTGCCCGCGCTCCAAGGCCCCGACGCGCGCCTCGCGATGGTCATGGGCACCGAGGGTGACGGGCTCGGGCGTCGCACCATCGCGGCCTCCGACTACACCGTCAAAATCCCCATGGACCACGGTGTCGACTCGCTCAACGTCGCGGCCGCATCCGCCGTCGTCTTCTGGGCCACCAGGGGCATCGGCGCGCAGTAACATGTAGTCCCTCGCCCGAGCGGCGCCGCGACCGCCGCTGGACAACGAAACGAGGCCGGAGCTGGTTGCCCAGCCCCGGCCTCGTCGTCGTATGTCCGACGGTTCAGCTCATGGATGCGACGATCTCGTCGATGACATCCACGCACTCTTCCCATCCGCTCACGGCGCGCGTTGCGTAGCCGGCGGCCTTGACCGGATAGTCGTTGCCTTCCGGATCCAGGCGATCACCGATGAAGAGCATCTCGGAGGCGGGAATTCCCGTTTCCTCGACGAGCTTGCCCATGCCGTACGCCTTGTCGATGCCACGCGTCGTGATGTCGACCGAGGTCGAGCCACCGCCGCGAACGTCAAGCTCAGGGACGTCGGGCTGAACTGCGTCGCGCAGAGCCGCCTTCTTGGCGCCATCAGGATCCCAGGCGCGCTTCGCATCGAGCGGCGCCTCCTGGCCAAGAGCAGAGAAGGTGATCTGCGAGCCACGGTCTTCGATGATGTTGCCCCACGGATTGGACTCCCACAGGCCGAGCTCACGCGCGTGACGCTCGAGCGAGGCAACCGCGCGGGCAGCGACCTCGGGATCCAGGTCGTGGGCGTAACGCTCAACCCACGCGCCATCCTCGTAGCGGTAGTAGCGAGTGCCGCACGTGGGCATCAGGTGCAGGCGCGCGAGCTCCTCGTCCGTGGCGTTCAGGTTGTCCAGCACCTGGGTGCGGAACTGCCCCATCTGACCACCGGAAATGATGCACACCTCCACGTGGTCGAGCAGGGAACGCAGCGCGACGTCCATGCGGGCGGGCAACGGCGACTTCGAGGGCGCCAGGGTGTCATCGAGATCAAAGGCAACGAGCTTCACGATGC
>USPB01000019.1 GCA_900556405.1 uncultured Actinomyces sp. | reverse complement strand
CCTCCCACAAGCATCACCGCTACACGAAAAATTGCTTACACCCTATGACACTGCCGTGGTACAGCCACCGGGAATCGCTCAAGCATCGGCTTCCTCACCGAGGTGACAGATGAATGAAAGACTGTTGATTCAAGGTATCGACCAAATTGGGAAACCATCACGTGATACAAATACCTTGAGGAGAGCAACTCTAGGTTAGGGACGATCCGATAAGCTCGCTGATGTAGGGCATATTTACCTTCTACATGGTGAAAAACCTTACCAACACCTACACCATCGCCCGCCGTGAGTACCGCAGATTCATCAAAGTCATACTCATTCAAGCTGAGCGGCACTTGTGACCGAACATAAAACGGGTAGGTGCCATTTTCGACGGCATCCGAGGTGTTTCGTCCACCTGTCGCGATATGCGCCAATTCCCCGAGCTTCACCATTTCAACCGGGCCGCGAGCAGCCAGAGAATCATAGGAGAGCAAGTGGTTGCGGTAGTGCTCATACTGGGCCTGCCTTGCTTCCAGCTCCGCTTCCAGCTCCGCTTCCAGCGTCGTGAATTGATCCAAGATCCTCACGATCTCTCGCTGCACTTCGAGCGGAGGAACAGGAACTCGGTATTCTCTAATCATTTTCAGATTGAGACCACCACGAGTACCATCCCCAGAGGATACGGCCCGGAGGTTATTATACTGACTCACCAAATAGTGAAATAGAAAATCAGAATCAACATTCGAATCAGAAATGATAGCACAAAGGGATTGGTTCGTACATAACTCGATTCGTGTTCGCGCAACCGTTCCACGAGTCCTCCCTTGCCCGGCGAGCGCAACAACGACTGCACCGGCTGGAATCATTTTCGTACTACAAGAATCAAAACCGCGCTGTGTGATACAGCGATCCGTTGAACGAATAATTCTCTTATTAACTTCACCGGAACTCATCCATGGTATATTGCCATCCCAGAGCGAAGGATCTTTCGAATTCGGAGTCGCACCTGCCACGCACTGCGCGAAGGAACCAATAGACTTGTACTCCACCCCGTCCGGGCACAGCTGCGCAATCAGGTCAGCGAGGCGGCTCATCGGTCGGCCTCCAGTTCCGCGATGATCGCGTCGATCGAGGCACGCAGTTCACGCTGGCGCTCCACGATGCCGGCGATCCGGGTGTTCAGCTCGACGATGTCCACCTGCTCGTGCGTATCCTCCGGCTCGACATAGGAGGACACCGACAGATTCCAGTCGTTGTCCTTAATGTCGTCGATCGACACCAGGGCGGCCACGTGGTCCACAGCCTGGCGCTCGGACACGAGAGAAAGGATCCGCTGCTGATTCTCCGACGTCAGGCGGTTCTTGTTTCCCTCACGCACGCACTCGGCGGACGCATCCACGAAGAGGACGCTGTGGTCGGGACGCGCCTTCTTCAACACGATGATGCATGTCGCGATCGTCGTCCCAAAAAACAGGTCGGGCGGCAGCTGAATCACCGCGTGCACGAAGTTATTTTCGACCAGGTAGCGGCGAATCTTCCCCTCCGCACCGCCGCGGTACAGGACCCCCGGGAACTCGACGATCGCGGCCGTCCCATCCTCGGCCAGCCAATGCAGCATATGCATCGTGAAGGCCAGGTCAGCCTTGGACTTGGGGGCCAGTACACCCGCCGGGGCGAAGCGCGGATCATTGATCAGCGCGATGTCATCCTTGCCCACCCACTTCGTCGAATACGGAGGGTTCGAGACAATCGCATCGAACGGCTGATAATCCCAATGGGCGGGTTCCGTCAGGGTATCCCCCAGTGCGATATCGAAGTTCGAGAAGTTAACGTCGTGCAGGAACATGTTGATGCGGCACAGGTTGTACGTCGTCAGGTTGATTTCCTGGCCAAAGTACTGACGGCTGCTCGACGGCCCGAGCAGCTTCGCGAACTTCAGGAGCAGAGACCCCGAGCCCGCGCACGGGTCGTACACACGAGCCACATCGGAGCGCCCGTCCAACGCGAGGGTTGCAAGAACCTCGGCAACTTCCTGGGGCGTATAAAACTCGCCACCTGACTTACCCGCGCTCGAGGCATACATGGTCATCAGGTACTCGTACGCGTCACCGAAGGCGTCGATCTGCGCAGCACCGTGCTCCAGGGGCAGATCGCCGACGGCATCCATGATCTTCACGAGCTTCGCATTGCGCTGGGCAACCGTGTTCCCAAGCTTCGTGGAGTTGACATCCACGTCGTCGAAGAGGCCACGCAGATCAGACTCGGAGCCACTGCCCCGCGCCGAGTTCTCAATGAAACGGAAGGCATAGGCGAGAGTCTCGTTCAGGTTCTCATCACCGGCAGCCCGCGCACGCACGTTCCCAAAGAGGTCGGACGGGCGGATGAAGAAGCCTTTTTCCTTGACGATGCTCTCACGCGCCGCCTCGGCATCCTCGTTACTGAGGGTCGCGTAATCGAAGGCTGCAGCCTCTTCAGTGGTTCCGCCTTCGGCGAGGATCGCCTCGCGCTCGGAGGCGTTCACGTAGTCCGTCAAATTCTCGGAGATGAAGCGGTAGAACAGGAATCCCAGGACGTAGCTCTTGAAGTCCCACCCGTCCACGCTGCCACGAAGGTCGTTGGCAATACGCCAGATCGTCTTATGCAGCTCAGCTCGCTCGGTTGCTGCCACCACGGTGTCCTCATTTCCGGTACAGCGCACATGTACTGCGCCCCGACTAGGTCTACATCATCTCCGCTGCCCCCTCAGTCGGAGGCGCGGACCACACAAAACAGCTTACGACACACCCCCACATCTGCGGATCGTCGCACTCCGAGAGGAGGCCAGATCCGTATCCCAGCCCCGGCCTCGTCGATGAGAACAGGGCGAGCGAAACGGACTCGCAAAACCCAACTTTTCAGGATACTCCCCCACCCTCGGCGAGTTAGACACTTTCAAAAAATATTGACAGACTCCCCCGGCCTCAAACAACCAAAACGGCAGGTTGCAGGCTCGCAGCACCTGACAAATACTTGGAAATTCAACCGATCCACAATTTTACTTGTCCGCACTGCGGGACACTTTTACTCAGCTTGACCATATTGTCGGTTAATTTACTGAAAAATCGCTTTACCGTTGAATGGGCGCAGTTTCACGCGCATGACTCCCCCACCGGGACGTCTCATCAACGATTACGAGGACACACACGTCATGGAGACACGACATCCCCTGACCATCCCCGCTGCGATCGTGCTCGGCACCGCGGTCGTAGCCACGGCCCTACCCCTGCCAAACTCCACACCGGCCACCGCCACGGGCACGGCACACGTCACCCGTGCCTACACGGACAAGGCCACGCACGAACCGGGTAAGCAGGCGACGATCACAGCCGAGGCCTCAGGTGACGGCTCCGTCCACTTCTCCGTCAGCCACCTCGGCATGGAAGTCGCATCGGGCGACGCCACCGTCGAAAACGGCAAGGCCACGTGGACCTACCCGACGCCCAGCGAGAACAACCAGGGATACCTGGTGACCGCGACAGGCGCGGACGGCACCCACGCCGAAACCGCTATCGACGCATCCACGAGTTGGACACGCTTCCCGCGCATGGGCTTCCTCTCCCACTTCAAGCCCACCGCACCGCAGGGCACGGATGGGCACACCACCTACGAGTCCTTCCTCTTCCAACAGCCCCAGGACTACATCGATAAGCTCAGCCAGGACTACCACATCAACGCGCTGCAGTACTACGACTGGCAGTACCGCCACGAGCAGCCAGTCGCAACCGGCGACCTCGCGGACAAGTGGCCACTGTGGTACCGGGACACCTACGCGTCGAAGAAAACGATCACCGACTACGTCACCGACGCGAAGAATGCCAACATGGGTTCGCTCGCCTACTCGATGGCGTACGCGGCAAACGACAACTACGACACGAACACCATCAAAGACGAGTGGCGCCTACGCAACGACGACGGATCCTATTGGGTTCGTGACCTCGGTGAACAGTGGTGGGTACCGACCCCAGAGGGCGTGGACAAGCCCAAGAATCACCAGATCATGATGAACGTCAACAACAACGGCTGGCGTAACTACATCACGGATCAGTACAAGAAGCAGACTGACGTCTTCAAGTTCGACGGCACGCACATCGACACGCTCGGACAGACCGTGAAGAAGGACGCCGCGGGCAACTCCGTGGACCTGACTGACGGCCTGACATCCCTCGTCAACGACACAGCCGCCAAGACGGGCACGCCGACCGGCATCAACCTGCCCGACGGCGCGGGCACCGACAAGATCGGCCCGTCCTCGGCCTCGTACATCTACACCGAGCTGTGGGATCACAACGAAACCAACCAGCAGGTGGCCTCCTACCTGCAGGGCGCTCGCGACAAGGCTGGCAACAAGCCGCAGATCGTGGCCGCCTACGCGAACAACTACGAACCGACACAGCCCGGGCGCCCGTCGGTGCCCACGCAGGACGGCCCCAGGATCGAGGCCGAGTCCGCTCAGGCGAGCGTGAGCGGTGGCGCTCATATCCTCTCGGGCGACGATTCCGCGTCGGGCGGCGCCTACGCGGGCGACTTCTCCCAGGGCGGCTCCACTGTGACGTTCACTGTTGACGCTGGCCAGGGCGGCACCTTCACGTTCACGACGCGCTACGCCCGGCAGGACGACGATCCCGCGTACCATCAGATGATCCTCGACATGGGTACGCCCACGCAGAAGCTCATCAAGTACGTTCACTTCGATAAGACGGGCAGCTACTACACGTGGAAGGACATGACGGAGACGGTCGAGCTCACGCCCGGCACCCACACGATTTCCTACTGGGTTCCGACCGATAAGCACTACACCCCCGTCAACATCGACTGCATCACCTTCCGCGAGTTCAACACGGACTCCGTCAAGCTCGCGGACGCGGCGTTCGCGGCCAACGGAGCGCACCACCTCGAGCTCGGCGACTACGGGCGCATGCTCGACAATGAGTTCTTCGTGAGCTCCGGACGCTCCATGTCCTCGGACCTTCAGACGTGGATGAAGAACTACTACAACATCTCCACCGCCTACGAGAACCTGCTCTTCGGCGACAACCTGACGCGCAAGCAGAACCAGGTCGAGGTCTCGACCGCGGGCGTGAGCCTGCCGACCTCGACGGACGGGTCCGCGAACACGATCTGGGCGAACACCATGACGTCCAACGCTGGCACGGCCCTGCACCTGATTAACCTGCGTACGGATGATCAGGACGGCAACGACGAGTATTGGCGTAACGCCGCGAAGCGGATCCTCCCATTCGGCGACACCTCCGTCACCTACCACCTGGAGCAGGGCGAGCAGGTCCCCGGTTCTGTCTTCGTTGTCAGCCCCGACGCTGACGGTGGCCGCCCGACGCCGCTCGATTTCACGACTGGCACGGATGAGCAGGGTCGCACGACCATCACGTTCAACGTGGGCTGGCTGTCCTCGTGGGACATGGTGGTCTTCTCCCCCGCCGCGAACGCGACTGGGTCGGACAATGCCGCCGCAACGACCGTCGGCCAGCTGCGCAACGGCCTCGGCCAGTGCCTGACCTCCCAGGATCCGAAGGGCGCTGACGGCACCCCCGTGTCGAACGGCAACTGCGCGGAGCGAAACGACGCGCAGACCATCACCTACGAGGATGGACACCTGCACATCGGCGACCGCTGCGTCGACGTGGTGGGCGGCTACACCGACGAGGGCACGGTCGCGCACATGTGGACGTGCTACCCGACGCTTGAGTCCCAGATCTGGGATCGCAACGACTCCGGTCAGCTGGTGAACCGCGCGTCGGGCCTGTGCCTGACGATCCCGGGTGACACCACGCAGGAGAACACGCAGGCGGTCATCTCGCAGTGCTCTGACGCCTCCGAGTCGCAGCGCTGGACGCTCACGAACGCCTCCGGGCACTAAGACGCCCACTCCCCGGCACGGGCACAGCCGGGGAGGAGACAGCGCCCCGGTGCGCTGCAACAAGACCCGGCCCCGACCTCGTCAATTCATGGACGAGGCCGGGGCCGAGTCGCATCCCTGACGTTTAGTTGGTCTTCGTGTTCGTCAGGTGACGTCCGATGTAGCCGATGTAGACCTTGTGGGTCTTCTCCGTATCCGGGTAGTAGTGCATACGCGGCGCGTTCTGGTCGCAATGCGTGGGAGCAAAGTGCGCCCACATTTCAATGACGCCTCGCGGATCAACCTCAACAGGGACTGCCCTGGTGCGCTCTCTGCGCATCTTCTCGTTTCCCTTGACCGTGTCACTCTCATTCGACCTGTGACGGGAGGCAGAACACGTGCGGTAGCCGGCCGGCGGGTTTGCCAGGTAGTCATGCACGTTCCCACCTGAGAAGTCGCCGGCTTCGCGCGCCCGCATGTAGTCGCGTAGGACCAGAATATAGTTCCAAAACTCTGCGCAATAGCGGCTGCCATTAAGACTGTCAAGCCTCAGGATGTCACCCATCATTCCATCCGGATCACTCAGGACCACGTGTCTGGTCACCGACTCGTAGCGTCCCTGGGTCATCCAATCAAAGAGCTCGGACATGCTCTGCGGGCTATCATCCAGCTGTTCCTCAACGAAATCGCGGTCGCCGTCGTTCGCGTCGGGGTTTTTCAGCTTCCATTCGAGGAATCGATTCCTCTTACTGAGAGATTCTCTCTCCGCCTGTGCTTCACGCAGCTCACTCTCGAGCTCCCCTTTCTGCGCCCGCAGCTCGGCGATTTCCTCGCTGTCGCACGGTGGCTCATTGAGCAGGTCCATCGCTGCAGCGAGATCATCACGTAGCTTGTCACGCTCGGATGACAGCTCCGCGTGCGCCTCATTCATGGCGTCCAGGCCACTGGAGAGCGCGGCGATTCCGCTCTCCAGCTCGGTGTGCGAGCGCGGATTGAAAGTGGGTAGGAAACGGCGAATCAGGCGCCGGAGCGGCCCGTACCATCCCACGTGCCGGGACTGTCCACGCGGCGGCCTCGACTCGGGCGCGACAGCCTCTCCGCTCGCCTCAGCCTCACGCGCACGGCGCTCGGGCGCGGCATCCTCCGCCTGGATGAGAGCGGCCTTGCCGGGCTCCTCGACCTGCTCCTCCTGCCGCGAGACTGTCGAAAGCGTCTGAGCGACCCGCTGACGCACCTTCTCGTCGAGCAGTTCTACCGACCGCTCCGCCTCACGCAGCGGATAGAACGTCGGCACCGACAGGCGTTTCTTATCCAGGGGCGCCTGGGCCCGGCGAAGCTCCTTGTCGAGCCCGTTTTCCCACAGGTATTCGCAGGGCGTTCGCGCGATGATCGCCGACAGTTCGGGGCGGAACCGCTTGCTTGCCTCGTCGTAACCGCGCAGCAGCGTGCCTGCGGTCAGCACCCTGTGGCGAAGCGTGTCCGTCGGTTCGGCCGGATTGAAGCCCGGAAGGTACGTGCGCAGGCTCCCCTTGGGCATCGCGCACCCCTGCCCGATCCGAGTGCGGAACTCACGGTAGGCGTCGGGGGTGAGAAGGAAGTAGGTGGAACACCCGAGGGAATCCTTCGTGAGGAAGCCGAGGATATCTTTCCACCGATGTTCCGCCGCGCGCGCCCCTGGATCGTTCCCATCCGTGAGCGGAGCGGCGACGACGACGGATGCGCGCCGACGCCCATCACGTATCCACTCGATCAGCTGTTCGACCTGCTGATCGTCGGAGATGGTCTGGAGGGAATCTGACAGCGGCATGCCGCGGTCGTGGCAATGACCCTCGGTGATGAGATCGCGTACCAGACGCGGAGGTTTGGCATCCCACTCGCTCTCGCGCGGAGGGGTAACCTCCACCCACAGAACGTCTCGATAGCGCGATTCCTTCGTCGCGTGCATGGCGAACAGACGCGTCGTCCACTGTGCACCATTGTCTCGACGCTCAACCATTTCCAGGAGTTGGCGTTCGTAGTGTTTATCCTCCGACGCCTCCGTCAGCTTGGTCGCGACGACGCTGGATGTTTCGCCCCAGCTGGAGGTGAGCTCTCCGAATCGGTAGATCCCCTCCGCGTCACATTCCACACCTGCCTTCGCACCTGTCGTCGGGTATTTCTTGTTCACCCACTCGTGAAAGAGGCGGTCGGCGGTCTGCAACGCGCCTTCCTTGCCGTCCAATTCCACAATTGCCCTGTAGCCACGCGCCATCGCATTACTCCCAGTTCGACGTTGATAGAAGCAATATGCGCGCCAGCATACATCTACTGGATAACCACAGTGGCTCAACAAGACCCATTCTTTTGTACTGCGTATCACAAAACTCGGCCCCGGCCTCGTCAATTCATGGACGAGGCCGGGGCCGAGTCAGCGTGAGACGGAGCGTCAGGAGCGGGCGACCTCGACGAACGGCGCCTGCACCAGGTTCGACAGCGCCGTGATGTAGGCGCCGATCAGCTTGCGGTTACGACTGTCCTGCATGAGGTTCGGCATGCCCTTCGTCGTGCAGGTGACCTCGACAACGACGCTTCCCTCATTCAGAATGAAACCGGCAACAAGGTTCTCACCCCACGACATCATGGTCAACGGGGTATCAAAGGTAATCACGCGGCCGTTCGGGTCGGCGCCCGTCAGCGTCGCCTTCTTCACCGCCTGAACGGCCTGGGTCGCCGCCGGGAACAGCTGCTCGAACGGCACGTTGAACTGGAACGCCTGCGTCGTGGAACGCATACCCATGAGTGTCTCCTTCAGGATCTCTATTGGCACAGTCGGCGCGCACAGGTCACGCGTCGACCGGCGAAGAAGGACATACACACTCGCACTCGCTTCGATGTGACGAGAAAGAGGAGCTCCTTCTTCTAGCAGACTCAGCGTATCAGCAGTGCGCCCAATCACCTATTTCCATGTGTCCGGCACCCACATATGCAGCTGCCGGACGTCCGACGCGCATCCGGCAGCAGCACACACTCACTCAGGACAGCGGCTCGAAGGGGCTCACCGACACCGAGGGGATCTCCTGGCACACGCGCAGGGTCAGCTGCAGGCTCGTCGCACCGCTGCCGGCCTCGGGCATGATGTCGACCAGCTCCGAATCGGCCGGGTTGCAGCCGTCGACGCCGTCCGTTGACTCCGCCGTCAGGGTCACGCCCACGCGGCCACCCTGAGCGACCGTATACACGTTGCCGGGGTCCTCGCCCTCGCGCACAGCAGTCGAGAGAACCGACCCGCCGCCGGAGAAAATAATCTGCGGGAAGCCCTCAATCCAGCACGAGGGGCCCTCATTCGTGAACCCCAGGGACACGTAGGTCGTGCCGCCAGCCTCCTGCTGAGAGTCGATGGAGGGCTGCAGGTTCGACAGATCGCAGCGTTGATCGTTGTCGGCGACATTCACCTCGGGGGCCTGGTTCCCCTCGTCGGGCACGCCGCTCTGCGGGCCTGCGCTGCTCTGCGCGGGCATGCTGCTCTGGGAGGCCGAAGCGCTCGGGGATGCGGACGAGGTCGTGGATCCCTGCTCGGGGGTCGTGCCCTTCGGAGAACAGGCAGCAAGCCCCAGGGCGAGAACCGACAGGGAGGTCACGGCAAGAATGCGTCGCGTGTTGATCATGCGCCCATCCTATGGAGCGACGCGCAGCTCTCACACCGCCACGCCGGGCAGCGCCCAGGGGTGACAAGCGGCGCACCCGAGCAAAACGCCCACCGCGCCCCGGCCTCGTCCCCGCTATCGAGTAACGGGCTCGATCTCGACGGGGGCCACGTCCATCTCAGCGAGCGGCACCGTCCGATCCTTGCGCACCAGGTGGTAGCCCCACCACACGACGCCAAAGAGCGGCAGACCAATGTAGGAGGAGGCAACCTCCCACACCTGACCGTGAAGGATGGCTTCATAGTTCTGCCCCGCCATCACCACCAGGCACATGACGAAAGCGATGATGGGACCAGCCGGGAAGAACGGCGAACGATAGGGCAGGTCTTCGAGGCGGTACCCCTGCAGCAGGTAGGCACGCCGGAAGCGAATATGACTGACCGCAATGCCCAGCCACATGATGATGCCGGAAATACCGACGATGTTCACCAGCCAGATGTAGGCATCCTCGAAAACCAGCTGCGTGAGGAAGCCGCACGCCGCCGTCACCGTGGTCACCGCCATCGCATAGCCGGGCACGCCGCCCTTCGTGACGCGCGCGAAAATCGCGGGAGCCTGACGCTTCAGGGCCATCGAATGCAGCATACGCGAGGCCGCATACAGGCCCGAATTACCCGCCGACAAAATCGACGTCAGGATGACCGCGTTCATGACGGCGGCCGCCGCGCCAACCCCCATGCGCGCAAACACGAGCGTAAACGGCGACTGAGCAATGTTGTTCGCCGAGTCATCGGCCGCACTCAGCAGGCTCGGATCCGTGTACGGCAGCAGCGTGCCGATCACCGCGATCGCGCCAATGTAGAAGAACATGATGCGCCAAAACACCGTGCGGATCGAACGCGGCACGTCCCTGCGCGGGTTCTCGGACTCGCCCGCGGCCACACCCACCAGCTCGGTGCCCTGGAAGGAGAAGCCCGCAATCATGAAGACCGCGATGACGCCGACGAAACCATTGTGGAAGGGCGCGTCCCCGGTCGTCCAATTCGACAGGCCCGGCGAATTCTGGCCCATCACGCCGGCAATCATGAGCACACCCGACAGGACAAACACAATAACGATGACGACCTTGATGGCGGCCAGCCAGAACTCGGCCTCACCGTAGACTCTCGCCGACAGCGCGTTCAGCCCGACGACGACGCCGAGGAAGCCCACCGCCCAGATCCACGACGGGACGGACGGGAACCAGTAGGCCATCACCAAGCCCGAGGCCACCAAGTCCGCGGCCACCGTCACCGCCCAGTTAAACCAGTAATTCCACCCCATGGCGAAGCCGAAGGAGGGGGAAATGAACTTCGTGGCGAAGGTCTGGAAGGAGCCCGCGACCGGCTGATGCGCACTCATCTCGCCCAGGGACTGCATGAGGAGCAGCACCATGAGGCCGATTGCCGCGTAGGCGACGAGTGCACCGCCCGGACCGGCGTTCGCGACCGTCGCACCGGAGGCCAGGAATAGGCCCGTGCCAATCGCGCCGCCGATAGCGATCATCTGCATGTGGCGCGACGCCAAGCCGCGCTTGAGCGCTGTATTGGAGCGCTCCTGCACATCGGTGGCGATGTCGTCGGGAGTGGGGGTTTCCATGACTGGGTTCCTCATCTGTCGATCGTCGAGTCCCATCTTAGCCCCACAAATGCTTGTGTCGAACTTGGTAGATTCTTTTCTCATTCTTTAACGAGGTCGGGGCAGGCCCCCGCTCTTGACACCCCCTTCCCCGCCACCGCCTCGTCGCCCCTCACGCGCCTCACACACACGAGGCGGTTACACTAAACCCACCCACGCCACAGCAGGAGATACCTATGACACAGTCCCTCATGAGCATCGGCTGGATGCTCCTCGCCCTCGTCCTCTCCGCATCCATCGGCCTCGAACGGCAGATCCGAGGCAAGAGCGCAGGCATCCGCACCCAGGCCATCGTCGGCCTCACCGCCTGCCTCATGATGCTCATCTCCAAGTACGGCTTCTCCGACATCCTCGTCGACGGCATCACCCGCTACGACCCCTCGCGCGTCGCCTCACAGATCGTGTCGGGCATCGGCTTCCTCGGCGCCGGCATCATCCTCACCCGACACGGGGCGATCCGAGGCCTCACGACCGCCGCGACGATCTGGGAGACCGCCGCTATCGGCATGGCCTGCGGCGCTGGCCTGTGGTGGCTCGCCCTCGCCGGAACCGTCCTGCACTTCATCGTCATCGCCCTGCTGACCCCACTCGTCCAGTTCATCCTCATGCGCACCCACGGGCACAAGGTCACGCTCACCGTCCACTACACACCCGGACACGGGGTTCTCTCAACGCTGCTCGGACAGGTCTCCTCCCTCGGCTGGAACGTTTCAGGCGTATCGACCCGCACGGACTCGTCCGAACGTGCCACCACCGCCCGATTCACCGCGACGACGCGCCAAGACCTCTCACGGTCTCTCCTCGTCACCACGCTCGCCGACCTCGACGGCGTCGCGGGCGTGGACATCAGCGAAGACGACGACGAGTAAACGTCCCACACCACACATACGGGAGGGCCCGCGGCATTCGCCGCGGGCCCTCCCTGCGTTCTTCTCAACGCGTCAGGAACGCGTCCCGAAGGGGTTGTACGGCTGATCGCCCTGCTGCCCCTGGTTGTACCCCTGCTGACCATACTGATTCTGGCCGAACTGAGGCTGCTGACCGTACTGCTGCTGGCCATACTGGCCCTGCGCCGCCTGGGGAGCCTGGAAACCACCCTGCTGCTGAGCACCGGGGTAACCGGCCTGCTGGCTCTGCTGGCCGTACTGCTGGCCATACTGCTGCTGAGCACCCGGGTAACCGGCCTGCTGATTCTGCTGGCCGTACTGCTGCTGGTTCTGCTGGCCCTGCGCCGCCTGGGGAGCCTGATAACCGCCCTGCTGGCCGTACTGCTGCTGGCCGGGCTGGTTCATGGGCGCCCCAGTGAACGCGCCACCGAAAGCGTTCGGGTTATTCACCGGCGCAACCTTGCCGTTCTTGAGCTCCAGGAGCAGGATGCCGCCGGAGACACCGAGGCCAATCGAGAAGAGGAAGAAGAGAATTCCACCGATGCTGGGAGTTGCCTGACCGAGAATGCTCAGGAACTGGAGCACGCCCAGCAGGGCGACCACGATCGCGGCGATACCCGAGGACAGGAAAGCCCACTTCTGATTCGTGAACCAGTAGGCAGCCCCCAGGCCAAGGACGACCAGCATGAGGAAGATGTGGAAGAAGGCGTAACCGCCCGCCCCAAACATCGAGAAGGAAATGCCGTACACCGACGCGAACGGCAGGACCATCGACACGATCGACAGGACGAAGGAAGCCGCCATACCGATGAGCGCGTACGTGGCACGCACCGAACGGCCCTTCACCTTGCCGGTCTCGTTGACGACAGCGTTCTGGAACTGGTTGAACGCCGTGTTTGCGGCCGCACCAAACTGCTGCGCGGCAGCCCCAAACTGCTGGCCAGTCGACGCGCCCTGCTGAGCACCCGGGGCGGCGTACGGGGACTGCTGACCGGTCGGCGCATACCCCTGGGGACCACTCTGAGCGGCGTACGGGGACTGCTGGCCCGCCTGCGAACCGTACTGCGCCTGGCCGTAGCCCTGCTGAGCACCGGCGGCCTGGGCCGGATTCTGGCCGTAAGCGGAAGCCTGCGCGGCAGCGTTTTCCTCAGCAGCATTCTCGGTCGTGGAACGCTCGCGGTTTCCTTCCACGATCGTGCGCTCGAGATCCTCGTCCGAGATCGACGAGGCCGCGTTCGCAGGAGTCTCCGTCACGGGTGCCACCTGGGGTTCCTCAACGACGGACTCGGACTCAACGACCGACTCGGCAGCAGACTCAGACTCAAGGACCGAATGGGCCTCCTCGGCCACAGGAGTGGCCTCGGACTGCGGAGCATCCCACGCATCGGACTGCACCGGCTCAGCCACGGGCTCGGGCTCGACGACCGACTCAGACTCGGTCACCGGCTCACCAGCCTGGGGGCTGAAGGGATCAGTCGGCTGCACGGGAGCGGAGGCGGGAGCGGGCTGAGCCACGGGAGGCTGCGCAGGGACGACGCCTCGGTCGGCCAGCCACTGGGCAAGCGCTGGGTACAGCGACGGGTGCGACGCCACATACGGATGCAGATCCGCACGAGCGGCGGTGATATCGGCGAGATCCTGTGCTGTCAGCGCCGGATTGCTCATGTCTGCAGCGGTGAGCTGCGACAGATCAATAGTGCTCATCTCAATTCCTCTCGCACCCGAAGGTGCAGTTCCTGATGGCGAACATCCAATACTATCGCGTCCAAACGCAAAATAGTCAAGGCGCTTGTCCTTTGAGGATGATCGGACGGTCGTGCTCACGCATTGTCCGGCTGATTGTCAGATGGTGGCACATCCTGCCAATTCATTCGGTGCGCGCACTGCGCCCCGAGCGACGCAGCTCCTGCACAGCCTCACGCACGCACATCCGGATAGGTAAGGCACATCCGGATAGGTAAGGCAGATCCGGATAGCTTATGAACCTATCCGGATGCTCATAACCTATCCACGAAGGAACAAGCCCCTCCACATCACCATCCAGCCCCACCCGATGTGGAGGCGTCATGGAGATCCGAAGGGCACGACCACAGCGCCGATGGGCAACACAAAGACCAGACAACCAAGCCAAGGTGCAGGTCGGCGCAATGAAACATTCACGCAGAGCGAACTGTGTCGTACCCACAAACACCAGTCACCATTCAACGACCAGACCGCGCCTATGTGAAGGTCGCGCGAGCCTAACAACACCCATCAACTCCGTGAAGCCGGACAAAGGGGCCGCGAGGTGGCGGGGTCTGCCGCACTACCAGTGGACACCGCCAGGAGCAGAGCTAGGTACAAGTCGCATGCAATTCAAAAACACAAGTGACGTAACACTGCGGACTGACAAGAACAGGCATCCTATCAGAGGGGAATTGCATGCGGAATTAGGGAACGACCAACAGCATACCCGCACACCAGGCACGGCCGACGAGAGGCACCAGGGCCATCACCACACGAATTTCGCACATAATTTATCTTGGTCACTTTTTAAGATGCGCCAAAAACGTTGCAATTCCAACGATGCAAGTTCAATATTTGAACAAGACAAAGGGGAATTACGTGCGAAATTGCTCAGCACACCCCAAGCCCCGACCAAGAAGCGGGCCACCACCCACGGACACAGCAAGCAACCCAGCCCACACATGCCGAAAAATCGCTACAAAACCAACACGTTTTGTCCATCCTCCAAGTTGGCTCCCACCACCTTCAACACCAACTTTTCCGCACTAACAAGCCGAAAAGTCGCCACAAAACCAACACGTTTTGTCCTTTAACCCTAACCCGCGGGCCCCGCCGCGAACGCGTAGACACATTGGGCATGAAAAAAGCACTCCCGAAGGAGTGCTTTTCAAAAACGCAGAACCCCCCACCGGTGGATCGCACCGAGGGGGGCCGCTGCGCGCCCGAAGGGACTCGAACCCCCAACCTTCTGAACCGTAATCAGATGCTCTATCCATTGAGCTACGGGCGCTTTGCCGTTTGGCTGGGTATAAGCTTACACGCTCTTCGCCAGGATGCAAAATCAAGAGCCATGACCTGAACCACACTGAAGGAGCATGTCCTACAGTCGACCAAGATCGAGCAGCATATACAAAGATCCTCCGCGCACCCGGCAGCGCACCCTTATCCTTGCTGCATTCCTGCCCTGGGGAGGTTCGGATG
>USPB01000018.1 GCA_900556405.1 uncultured Actinomyces sp. | reverse complement strand
CCGCCCGCTGTTCCGACATCACTTCCCCGGTGGCGGAGCACGGTGGGGGACCTGGAAGCACGGATTGGACACCCAGCACGCGACAGTCGGCACACGAAAGGAGGCGCGACATGGTGGAAACATCGCAGGCGGTGCACGATTCGTCGCGCCCCGCGAGCGAGCGGCACGTGCCTGTGCTCCTCGCCGAGTGCCTCGACATGCTTGCCCCCGCGATCCAGCACCCCGGCGCGGTTCTCGTGGATGGCACGCTGGGCATGGGTGGTCACACGGAGGGGGCGCTCGAGCGCTTCGAGGACCTGACGGTTATTGGTATTGACCGCGACCCTCAGGCGATCGCTCTCGCCTCCGAGCGTCTTGAGCGTTTCGGGACACGCTTCCGAGCTGTTCACACCACCTATGACAACATCGATGAGGCGGTCGCAGACCAACTGGGACAGGGGGCGCGCGTGGATGGTGTCCTCATGGACCTGGGTGTGTCCTCCCTGCAGCTGGATGAGGCTGAGCGCGGATTCGCGTACTCCAAAGATGCGCCCCTCGACATGAGGATGGATTCGACCACCGGGCAGAGCGCGGCTGATCTGCTTGCCACTGCCTCGGAAGGTGAACTGATCCGAATCCTGCGCACGTACGGCGAAGAGAAATTCGCGCCGCGTATCGCCAGACTCATCATCCGACGTCGCGACACTGCGCCGATCACGCGCACCGGGGAACTCGTCGACATCATTCGCGAGGCCATCCCGGCCCCCGCGAGACGCACCGGCGGTAACCCGGCAAAGCGGACGTTCCAGGCGCTGCGCGTGGCTGTCAATGACGAGCTCACCATCTTGGAACGCGCTCTGCCGAGGGCCCTCGCAACTTTGAGGGTGGGCGGGCGCCTGGTCGTGGAGTCCTACCAGAGTCTCGAGGATCGGATAGTCAAAGACGTGCTGCGTCGCGGCTCGACCAGCAGCGCTCCTCCCGGACTGCCGATCATCCCTGAGGAGATGGCTCCCAGCCTGCGTCTGCTGACAAAGGGCGCGAACAGGGCCGATCAGGCCGAACAAGACCACAACCCCCGATCCGCTTCCGTGCGACTGCGCGGAGCGGAGCTCATCCGCGAATGGAAGGACCTCTCATGAGTGCAGCAACCGCGAAGGCACGTCCCGCAGCGCGCCCCGAGCTGCGCCGCGAGGAGGCCCATGAGCTGCGTATCGTTGAGGGCACTCGTCCTCGACGCTCGGTCGCGGCGATCCTTATGCTCTTCGTCGCCGTCGCACTGGCCTCCGTCGTCACATCGATGGTTCTCAATACGCGCATGGCCCAGACCTCGTTCGAGATCCGTGAGCAGCAGCTGGTTCTTAATGAGCTGGAGGCGCAGTCGTGGACGATGCGCGCGGAACTGGATCGGAAGGCCTCGCCGACGGAGCTCGAGAAGGCTGCGAAGGCGAACGGCATGGTGCCCGCCGGAAAGTCGGGCTTCATCACCCTTGAAACCGGCAGCGTCGAGGCTGGGACTCCCGCGAAGTAACTCGGAAGGCGAGTACCGATGGATACCGTCATCACGCGTTCGCGATGGATCGTGGGCATCCTCGTTGGTGCCCTGTGTATCTGTGGTGTGCGTCTGGTTCAGCTGCAGATCATCGAAGGACCGTCGCTGGCGGCCCAGGGGCAGCGTGTGCGTACCTCCTCGACGGAGGTTGCCGCTGCGCGCGGCACGATCACCGATGCCACGGGTGTCGTCCTGGCGAACTCGATCCAGACGTACGACATTGCGGTGAACCAGGTGAATATCCGATCCTTCGTGCACCGTGACGATGACGGGAACGAGGTCGGCCGTGGCCCTGCGGAGGCCGCGCGCCTCCTGGCCCCCATCCTTGGTATGGATGAGGCGGAGCTCGGCGGCATGATGCTGGGCGACTCGACCTACGTGTACATCAAACGCAACGTGGATGCCGTGTCATACCGTGAGATCCGTAAACTCGACATCTACGGGATCGAGTGGGAGTCTGTCTTCGAGCGTGAGTACCCCAATGGCAATGTCGCTGCGCCCGTCATTGGGACGGTCAACGCCGAGGGACAGGGGTCTTCGGGCATGGAGGCGCAGTTCGACGCACTGCTGACGGGTACCCCGGGCGCACAAGCCTTCGAGATCGCGCCTAACGGTGCCGTGATGCCGGGCGGTAAGAAGACCACTGTTGAGCCGAAGAACGGCGGCAATGTGGAGCTCACGCTGCATGCTGACCTGCAACACCAGGTTCAGGAACTGCTCGACGCGCGAGTGACGAAACACCAGGCCGACTGGGGGGCGGTCGTCATTGAGGACGTGGCAACAGGTCATGTGCTGGTGATGGCGGACTCGAACTCCAAGGAGCCCGACAACGCGAACCCTCAGAAGGTGCACGCGGTTCAGGACGCATTCGAGCCCGGCTCCGTGGGCAAGCTCGTGACCGTGGGGGCGGCCCTCAATCAGGGGACGATCACGCCGACGAGTGTCTTCCAGGTGCCCTACGCGCTGGATCTTCCCGACGCGGGTGGTCCTATCACCGACTTCCATGAGCATGGCGGCGAGACCCTGACGGCGACGGGCATTCTGGCGGAGTCGTCGAACACGGGTACTGTCCTCATCGGCCAGACGATGAGCGACGACCAGCGTTACGCGATGATGCGCGCTCTCGGGTTTGGTGAGGAGACGGGCGTCGAGCTGCCCGGCGAGTCCGCCGGTCTGCTGCGCAGTGCGGATCAGTGGCAGGGCCGTGACCGCTACGTGACGATGTTCGGTCAGGCGTACGCGATTACCGCGATGCAGGAGGCCTCGGCGCTTGCCACGATCGCGAACGGGGGAGTGCGCATCGCGCCTCACATTGTGAAGTCGTGGACGAACGCGGATGGAACAGTTGAGGTGCCACAGGGTAGTCAGCCTGTCCAGGCCATGGATGCGTCGGTGGCCTCGCAGCTGGTCACGATGATGGAGTCCGTCGTCGAGGACGATCTGGGTACCGCTGGTGCTGCGAAGGTGCCCGGCTACCGCGTGGGTGTGAAGACCGGCACCGCTGAGACGATCATCGATGGTGCGTCCGGCCTCGTCTCCACGACTGCCGGCATTATTCCCGCGGATGCGCCGCGCCTCGCGATCGCCGTCGTGCTGTACAACCCGAGGGTGGCGTCGGTCTCATCTGATTCCTCCGCGCCGCTGTTTGGCGACATTGCGCGTACCGCAGTCGGCAACCTGGGTATCCCCGCCTCCACGTCGTCCGCTAACCTGTATCCGACGACGCCGTGAGTCTGAAGGAGTAGAACATGCAGACGTCAGCACAATGGATTGCTGAGGCAGTGTCGGGTCGCCTGGTTGGCCCCGATGTGCTCGTGACAGGCCCGGTGGTCACCGACTCGCGCGAAGCAGCCGAGGGATCGCTCTACATTGCGCGCCGCGGCGAGGCCGCCGACGGGCACACGTTCGTTGCAGGGGCGGTGGCGCGCGGTGCCGTCGCTGTGATCGTCGAACACGAGGTCGACGAGGCCGTGGCTCAGATTGTCGTCAATGATTCGACCGAGGCGCTCGGTGCTCTGGCCCGGGCGCACGTGGAGAAGCTGCGCAGCGGGGGAGACCTCGATGTCATCGCGATGACGGGATCTGTGGGTAAGACGACGACGAAGGACCTGCTACTGCAGATCATGAGCGAGGACGGGCCGACGGTGGCCCCCAAGCTCTCGTTCAACAATGAGGTCGGCCTGCCGTTGACGGTGCTCCTGGCCGATGAATCGACGCGCCACCTCGTCCTCGAGATGGGTGCATCGGGTCCCGGCCACATCACCTACCTGACGAATATCGTCTCCCCGGACGTTGCCATCGAGCTGTGCGTGGGGCACGCCCACGTGGGTGGCTTCGGCGGTTTCGAGGGCGTTGCCGCCGCGAAGGCTGAACTCATCAAGGGGATGCGCCCGGGTGGCCCCGTCATTCTCAACACTGATGACCCGAATGTTGAGGCCATGGCGCCTCTGGCGACGGGGCAGATTATCCGTTTCTCCGCCTCGGGTAATCCCCGCGGCGATGTGCGGGCGATCGACGTGCGCCTTGACCGCGCCGACCGCGCTTCCTTCACGCTCGTGGCGCCTCAGGGCGAGGCGCGCATCGACCTGAAGATTGTGGGTCGCCACCATGTGGCGAACGCCTTGGCTGCTGCAGCCGGTGCCCTGACGCTCGGGGTTAACCTGGAGACAGTGGCTCATGTCTTGTCGAATGCGCGTGCGTTGAGCCCTCATCGCATGGACGTTCATGAGCTCACGGTTCAGGGCTGTGCACTCACCCTCATCGACGATTCGTACAACGCGAACCTGGATTCGATGCGTGCCGGAATCGCTGCCCTGGCCTCGATCGGCTCGGACGCGCAGACCATTGCAGTGCTCGGCGAAATGCTGGAGCTGGGCGATGACTCGCCGTCGTTGCACGAGCAGGTGGGAGCCATGATCGAGGATGCGGGCGTGGACACGCTCATTGGCCTGGGGACGGATGCCCACTACTATTTAGAGGGGGCCCCGGGTGTGGCCCATCGTGAGGTCGCGTCGGATCCCGAGCAGGCCGCGCGCTTGGCGATCGAACATGCCGAGGATGGCGCCGTCATCCTGGTCAAAGGCTCCTACGGGTCACATTCGTGGCAGGTCGCAGACATCCTGCGAGAGAAGGGAACGAACCGGTGATTGGACTTATCGCGGCGTTCATTATCGCCATGGCGCTGTCAGTGACGTGCACGCCGCTGCTCATCCGCTTCCTGGTGTTGCACCAGTACGGTCAGTTCATCCGCCAGGATGGGCCGACCCAGCACTTGACCAAGCGTGGCACGCCGACAATGGGCGGCGTTGTCATCATTCTGGCGACCGTGGCGGCCTGGCTGATTGGTTCGCTGGTCGCCGGTGCGGGACCGTCGTGGTCCGGCCTGCTCCTCGTGTTCCTGTTTGTGGGCTTGGGCGTTATTGGTCTGCTCGATGACGGCATCAAGATCATGCGCCAGCGTTCTCTCGGTTTGCACCCGTCGGGCAAGATTATCGGCCAGGTTGCCGTCGCATCGCTCTTCGCGCTAGGAACCCTCATCATGCCGAACGAGTTCGGCGAATATGCCGGAACACTCGAGATTTCCTTCGCGCGGCCCACGGCCTTGACGTTGGGCTTTGCGGGGCTCGGCGTGGGTGTCGTCCTGTATCTGATCTGGACGAATCTCATTGTGACGGCGTGGTCGAATGCGACGAACCTGACCGATGGCCTGGACGGTCTGGCGGCGGGTGTATCCATCTTCGTGTTCGGCGCTTACACCTTCATCACGTACTTCCAGCGCATTCAGGCGTGCACGCAGCTCGGGGCGAATCAATCGAACTGCTACTCGACCCGTGACCCCCTTGACCTTGCGATTTTCTGTGCCGCTCTCATTGGCGCGCTGGCGGGCTTCCTGTGGTGGAACGCGTCGCCCGCTCAGATCTTCATGGGCGACACGGGTGCTCTCGCGCTTGGTGGCGCTGTCGCCGGCCTGTCGATGTTGACCCAGACGGAGCTGCTCGCCGTCATCGTGGGAGGCCTGTTCGTCGCGGTTGTTCTCTCGGATGTCATCCAGATCGGCGTCTTTAAAGCCACCGGTAAACGTGTCTTCCGGATGGCACCGCTCCACCATCACTTCGAGCTACTCGGCTGGAAGGAAGTCACGATCGTGATCCGTTTCTGGCTGATTGCCGCGATTGTTGCGGTTGCCGGTGCGGGTATCTTCTATGCGGAGTGGGTGTCGCGTCGATGAGTCGTCTCGCTGCTGTCGTCGGCTGGGGTAAGTCTGGTCAGGGTGCGGCGGGCGCGCTGCTCGCCCGCGACTGGCAGGTGCGCGCGTTTGATGCGCGCGGTGGACAGTCGCTGTTCTTCGATGATGTCGCTGACGTTGAGGTCTGTGTTCAGGAGGATCCGAATGCCCTCGTCGGCGCGATCGTCGAGGCGGGCCCCGACCTCGTCGTCGTGTCTCCGGGCGTGCCCGCGCACCACCCGGTGTTCCTCGCCTGTGAGGATGCCGGTATCGACCTGTGGGGAGAGGTGGAACTCGCCTGGCGTCTCCAGGAGGAGGGGCCGCACGCGGGTCGCCCGTGGCTGACGGTGACCGGCACGAACGGTAAGACCACCACCGTGGGGATGCTCGGAGAGATTCTGCGCTGTGCGGGTGTGAAGGTCGAAGAGGTCGGCAATATCGGTACTCCGATCACGCGCGCGATCGACTCCGATGCCGAGGTGTTTGCTGTCGAGCTGTCCAGCTTCCAGCTGCATACGGCGCGGACCGTCTCGCCTCTGGCGTCGATGTGTCTGAATGTGGACGCGGATCACCTGGACTGGCACGGTAGCGTTGAGGCCTACGCGGCGGATAAGGCTCGCGTGTACGAGCATACGGTGAAGGCGTGCGTCTACCCGGCATCTGATCGTGCCGTCGAGGCCATGGTGGAGAACGCGGACGTCGTCGAGGGTGCGCGCGCCATCGGCGTGACGCTCGGTGCCCCGTCGGTGTCGCAGCTCGGTATTGTTGAGGGACTCCTCGTCGACCGCGCTTTCGTGGAGAACCGCGCTCGTGCGGCGGTGGCCCTCGCACACGTGTCGGATCTGTCAGGCGCCTACGGGCCTCACCCGTCGGCTGCTGCTGTGAGTGATGCGCTTGCCGCTGCGGCTCTCGCACGTGCGTACGGCGTCGAGCCCGAGGCCGTGGAAGCGGGGCTTCGCTCCTTCCATCCCGCCGGGCATCGCCGAGCGGTCATCGCCCATGCGGCGGATCTGACCTGGGTGGACGACTCGAAGGCGACGAACGCGCATGCGGCGCGGGCCTCGCTCGCCGGACTACCTCCGCGCAGCGCGATCTGGATCGTCGGTGGCGACGCAAAGGGGCAGGATTTCACGGAGCTCATCAAGCAGGTCGAGCCGACCCTGCGGGGCGTCGTTGTGATCGGCGAGGACCGTCGAGGCTTGGTCGCCGCGCTGTCGAGCGGGGCCCCGAAGGTGCCTTTCGTCGAGGTCGATGGGCACGAGGATTGGATGTTCTCGGTCGTGAATGAGGCCGTGGCTCTGTCCATGCCGGGTGACACTGTTGTGCTCGCACCCGCGTGTGCGTCCTGGGATCAGTTCGACAATTACGGTCAGCGCGGCGACGCGTTCGCTGACGCGGTGTCACGCCTGGCTGCCCAGTGGGGGAGCGCCGGTGGCGACGAATAAGCGCGGGTGGCACATTCCCACCGTCACGCTGCCTCGGATCCGTTTCGGGTCTGGCCAGGAGCGTCACGAGGACCCGGTGATGACGTACTATCTCGTCGTCCTTCCGGCCATCGTGCTGTCGGTTTTCGGCCTCGTCATGGGCTTTTCCGCGCAGACGGTCACGTCGATCGCGCAGGGGGAAAACCCCTACACGGCGTATGCCCGTCCACTTCTGATCATCGTTGTCTCGCTGCTGATCGCGATGGTCGTTCAGCTGGTGCCGCAGCGCTGGTTCGTCTTCATAGCGCCGGTGATGTTCGTGGGCGCCCTCGGCTTCCAGACGCTGGTGCTCAGCCCGCTCGGCCGGTCCGAGGGCGGCAATGCGAACTGGGTGAAGCTCGGGCCGATCATGGCCCAGCCGTCGGAGTTTCTGAAACTCGCGCTTATTGTGTTCCTGGCGCTGATGGTCTCGAAGTCAGCGTCGAAGCGCTGCGACCTGCGCACGATGGCTGTTGCTGTTGGCCTGCCGATTCTTATTGCGCTGGGTGCGGTGATGCTCGGTCGAGACATGGGTACCGCGATGGTCGTCGCTGTGGGTGCTCTGGGAGCCATGTGGGTTGCGGGCTTGCCCAAGCGCTGGTTCGGTGGTCTCGTCATGGTCGCGGTCCCCACGTTGGTGCTCTTGGTTCTGTCGAACCCGACCCGTATTCGTCGTATTCTTGCGATCCTACCGGGCACGTCGAAGGGCCCGGACGAGTCTGCTCCCGAGCAGATTGACCATTCGCTGTGGGCGCTGGGGTCGGGAGGTCTGACTGGCCTCGGCCCCGGGGCGTCGCGTGAGAAGTGGAATTACCTGCAGGCGGCGCACACGGACTTTATTTTCGCGATTGTCGGTGAGGAATTCGGCCTGTTCGGTACGCTCGCTGTCCTCGTGTGCCTGGGTCTGCTGGTGTGGGGCATGATCCGAGTGGCGCGGGGGACCTCGGACCTGTTCGTCGTCGCCGTGTCCTCGGGCGTCGCCTCCTGGATTGGGGTGCAGACGATCATTAATGTTCTATCGGTGACGGGCCTGGGCCCGGTTATTGGTGTTCCACTGCCGCTCGTGTCCTACGGCGGATCGTCCTTCCTCTTTACTATCACCGCGGTTGCGGTCGTGGCGTCGTTCGCGCGCGCCCGCGCCGGTATGCGGATGATCGGTCGACCGGACGAGGCATCGGCGGGGCGCGACCCCCGCGTGGCGCCCCGCAGGCGCGCGGCTCGCTAAACTGGGGCTACGCACGCGTAAAGGAGACGCTTATGGTCAAGGTTGTGATGGCTGGCGGCGGGACCGCCGGTCACGTGAATCCTCTGCTGGCGACGGCGGCACAGCTGCGTGAGAGCGGCGCCGATGTCGTGGTTCTGGGGACAGCGGCTGGTTTGGAATCGGATTTGGTTCCGGCTGCCGGTTTCCCGCTGGTGGAGATTCCCCGCGTGCCGTTGCCGCGTCGTCCTTCTCTCGCGTTCTTCACGCTGCCGTCGCGCTTTGTCGATGCAGTGAAGCGGTGTGCGCAGGCTTTGGAGGGCGCTGACGTCCTCGTGGGCTTTGGTGGCTACGTGTCGACGCCCGCGTACATTGCGGCTAAGCGCGCGGGTGTTCCGATCGTTATTCACGAGCAGAATGCTCGCCCCGGCCTCGCGAATAAGGTGGGTGCTCGCAATGCTGCAGTTGTGGCCCTGACGTTCCCGTCGACGCCTCTGAGCGCGCGGCGCGGCAGCACTGTCGTGACGGGTCTTCCCCTGCGTGCGGCGATCGCGTCGTTGGCGAGCAGTCGAAAGGATGCGGCTGGGGCGGCGCAGGCACGCCGTGAGGCCGCTGAGCGCCTGGGCGTGAACCCCGAAGCTCCGACGCTCCTCGTCACGGGTGGCTCGCTGGGTGCGCTGCACGTGAACGAGTCGATGACCGGTGCCGCGGATGCTCTGCCCGAGGGGGTGCAGGTTGTGCACCTGACGGGCCGCGGGAAGGATGAGCCTGTACGCGCCGCTGTTGAGGCTGCTGGGTGCTCCGATCGCTGGCATGTGATCGATTACCTGACGACGATGGAGGACGCGCTGGCCGTCGCGGACCTCGTCGTGTGTCGGTCGGGTGCGGGAACCGTGGCTGAGATGGAGGCCCTGGGCCTTCCCTGCATCTACGTGCCGCTGCCGATCGGAAATGGCGAGCAGCGCCTCAATGCCGCAGACCACGTCGCTGCGGGTGGCGCGCAGCTAATCGACGATAAGGACTTCACGGCTGACTTCGTGCGTTCCAACGTGTTCCCCCTGCTGGGCTCGGCCCGCTTGGCGGACATGGCGGCTGCTTCGCAGTCTCTGGGGCGTGCGGGTGCTGCTCGTGCACTGGCCGATCTGGCCCTGGAACAGGTGAAGGAGAGCGGCCATGAGTGAGCCGACGCTGCAGGATCGTTTCCATCTGATTGGCATCGGAGGCGCCGGCATGAGCGTCGTCGCCGAGCTGCTCGCGTCGCGTGGCGCGACCGTGGCGGGCTCGGACCGCGAGGATTCGGCGGTTCTTGACCACCTGCGCACGGTGGGCGTGCGTGTCTTCGTCGGGCATGATGCCGCGCACGTGGACCCGAGCTCCGTGGTCGTGGTGTCGACCGCGATCCGCGAAGACAACCCGGAGCTGGCGATTGCTCGCGAGCGCGACCAGCTGGTGATTCACCGGTCGCAGGCTCTCGCGCTGGCGGCTTCGGGTATGCGTTTCATCGGCGTCGCCGGTGCACACGGAAAGACGACGACGTCCGGCATGCTGGCGATCGGGCTGTCGGCGTGCGGGCTGGATCCGTCTGTGGCTGTGGGTGGCGTTTTGCCCCAGCTGGGTACCGGTGCGCACCTGGGCGGCGGGGATGTGTTCGTCGCCGAGGCCGACGAGTCGGATGGGTCGTTCCTGAACTACACCCCTGCGATCGAAATCGTGACGAACGTCGAACCCGATCATCTGGATCGCTACCATTCGCGCGAGGAGTTCGAGGAAATTTTCGTTGAGTTCGCACGCTGTCTGGTTCCCGGTGGCCTGCTGGTGACCTGCGCGGAGGACGAGGGCGCTGTGCGTCTGGCGGCTTCGGCGCGAGCGGAGGGGCTGCGCGTCGTGACGTACGGGCGTGCGGATCGGTCGCTGCGTGATCCCGATGTCGTGATCTCCGACGTGCACGTCGAAGCTCACGGGGCTGGTGCGACGCTGACGTGGGGAGAGCGTCACGCATCGCTGGCGCTGAGTGTCCCCGGTGAGCATAACGTCCTGAATGCGACCGCTGCGTGGGTAGCCGGCATCGAGTGTGGGCTTGAGCCTCAGGCGATCGCTGACGGCCTGGGTGAGTTTACTGGCGCGGCGCGTCGCTTTGAGGCGCGTGGCCAGGTCGGTTCGCGCCGCCTTTTCGACGACTATGCCCACCACCCGACCGAAGTGGAGGCCGCGATTCGCGAGGCGCACGTCGTCGCCGGTGACGGGGACGTGACCGTCGTCTTCCAGCCGCATCTGTATTCACGTACGCGTATCTTCGCGGAGCGCTTCGCGCAGGCCCTGTCGGGGGCGGATCATGTTGTTCTGGCGGGCATCTATGGGGCCCGTGAGGATCCCGAGCCCGGCGTCGACTCCTCGTTGATCTCCTCGCGTATTGAGGGCGCGTCCTACGTTGAGGATATGCATGAGGCTGCCCGCCTGGCTGCCTCACTGACCCCCGAGGGTGGCGTCTGCGTCACGATGGGCGCCGGTTCGATCACTCGCTGCGCGTCCGACGTGCTGGATGAGTGGAAGCGAATGGAGGCATGAGGCCGCCTTCGCCCAGGCGTCCGGGAGGGCATCGACCTCGCGAGGAGCGCTCGCCGCGCGCGGAGGGGGCTGCCTCGTCGACCCACCGCTCTTTCGATGAGATTATCGCTGCGGCACCCGAGGACGAGGTGACAAGCGACACCGAGGCATCGAAGCGACGTCCCGTGTCGCTGGTGGAGCGCCGTCGCGCTCGCTCGGCGGTTGATCGGCCACAGCCCGTCGCCGATGCCGCGTCCCTGCTCGGAGGCGAGGAAACCACGGATCTGGGAGACCGGCTCCGCGAGCGTCACCGCGCGCGTCGCATGCTCCTCGTGCGTCGTATTGCGCTGGTGGTTGTGACGCTTGCCGTGGCTGGCGGTGCCGCCTGGGTAGCGTTCTTCTCCCCGGTCTTTGCGTTCTCTTCGTCCTCGGTCGTGGTCTCCGGTGAAGACGGAACACTCGTGACGGCTGAGTCTGTGCGCTCATCGATTGCGTCTTTTGAAGGAGTGCCACTGACGCGCCTGAGCACGTCCGCGGTCGCACGCGCCGTCGAATCAAACGTGGCAGTGCGTTCGGCGACCGTCTCGAGGCGTTGGCCGACGAGCCTGCGCATCTCGGTAACCATGCGTACCCAGATGGCTGCGGAAGCTGTTCGCGGCGGCTACCAGCTGGTGGATGACCAGGGCGTGGCGTTCCAACAGGTCGCGAGTGCGGGGTCCTACCCGTTGGTGACCTTGCCGGAAGACCGCAGCGTCGGAGCGGCCGACGTCGCGTCGGCGCTTGGCGCTTTGGACGACGAGACACGCTCTCAGGTAGCGACTGTCACGTCGACGGGTGCGCAGGTGAGTTTCACGCTGAGCGGCGGGCAGAACGTCAAGTGGGGAACGAATGCTGATGCCCCTCAGAAGGCGCGTGTGCTCGCGACATTACTGGCGAATGTCAAGGCGACGACTTACGACGTCTCATCGCCGAATCACCCTGTGACCAGTTAAGCCTTCTTTGTTGTCCGCGTGTTGGCTTGAAGGATTGCTCGCGGACCCCTAATTTCTTTCCGACACGAAGCACGTTAAACATCAACCTTCAACTAAAGGTTGAGGGTCTGATGCAAGGGAGACATCCATGGCGACACCGCAAAACCACCTGGCAGTGATCAAGGTCGTCGGCGTCGGCGGCGGCGGAGTCAACGCCGTGAACCGAATGATCGAGGTCGGCCTCAAGGGCGTTGAGTTCATCGCGGTCAACACTGACGCGCAGGCTCTGCTCATGTCTGACGCTGAGACGAAACTCGACATCGGCCGCGAACTGACGCACGGCCTCGGCGCCGGAGCGGACCCCGCGGTCGGCCGTAAGGCTGCCGAGGATCATATCGAGGAGATCACTGCTGCGCTCGAGGGTGCGGACATGGTCTTCGTGACCGCCGGTGAGGGCGGTGGCACCGGCACGGGTGCGGCCCCTGTTGTCGCCAAGATCGCTCGCGATGCGGGTGCGCTCACCGTCGGAGTTGTGACTCGCCCCTTCTCCTTCGAGGGTAACCGCCGTGCGGCTCAGGCCGAGGGTGGCGTGACGACCCTGCGCGAAGAGGTCGACACCCTGATCGTCATCCCGAACGACCGTCTTCTGGAAATCTCCGACGCGAACATCTCCGTGCTCGATGCCTTCCGCGCGGCCGACCAGGTCCTCCTGTCGGGCGTTCAGGGCATCACCGAACTGATCACGACCCCGGGTCTGATCAACGTGGACTTCAACGACGTCAAGTCGGTCATGAAGGATGCGGGCTCGGCGCTCATGGGTATCGGCGCTGCGACCGGCGAAGATCGTGCCCTGCGCGCTGTTGAGAGCGCGATTTCCTCGCCGCTGCTCGAGGCCTCGATCGACGGTGCGCACGGCGTCCTCATGTTCTTCCAGGGTGGCTCGGACCTCAGCCTGCAGGAGGTCTTCGCCTCCTCGCAGCTTGTGCGTGAAGCCGCCCACCCCGAGGCGAACATCATCTTCGGTAATGTCATCGATGATGCTCTCGGTGATGAGATTCGTGTCACGGTTATCGCCGCTGGTTTCGACGATGTGGCCGACACACAGATGTCGCGTCCTTCAGCTGCGCGCGTTGCAGCTCCCGTCGCTCAGCAGCGTCCCGCTGCCCCCGAGGCAAAGGCTCCGGCCGCTGAGACGACTCGCATTAGCCAGGTGTCGACCCGTCGCCCTCAGCATCGCGCGGACGTCGCCGCTCCTGTGCGCGAGGTTGCCCCGGCTCCCGTCGAGGCGCCTGCCGCAGTGGAGTACGAGGAGTCTGAGTCCGAGCACTCCTTCGAGGTGCCTCGCGTCTACCCTGAGGCCCCCGAGAAGGAAGAGCTGGACATTCCGCCCTTCCTGCGCTGATGACTGACAAACTCTGGGCCGGTGCCCGGGTCCACCTCACCGAGGTGGACCCGGGCACCGGTGCGCTATGTGGCAATGTTGGATTGCATGTGGGTGATGATCCCTCCCTCGTGCGTCAGCGTCGGCGCGCGCTTGCGGCCGCTTTGGGGCGCGATGTTGTCTGGATGGATCAAACGCACTCGACTCGTGTCGAGCTCCTGCGGGTACGCGGCGGCGTGCCCTGGAGCGTGGATAGTGAGCATGCGCTTGATCGGCCAGCTGCGGGGGAGTGGGGTCCCGTCGACGCGGACGGCATCGTCATCGATGCCCGTGGCTGCTCGGATGCGCCTGCTCTCGCCGTGCAGACCGCTGACTGTCTGCCCGTTGTCTTCTCTGCCGCGTCCGGGCAGGTCGTCGCCGCTGTTCACGCGGGTAGGCGCGGGCTCCTCGGAGGGATACTCGCGCGCGCCGCTCAGCGCATACGCGCCCTCGTTGACGGTCCTGTGGATGCCCTCATCGGTCCGGCTATCTGTGGACGCTGCTACGAGGTTCCCGCAGACATGGCCGCGGCGAGTGAGGCGCTAATGCCTGGGATTCGTGGGCGCACGTCGTGGGGAACCTCGGCCCTCGATCTTCCGCACGCTGCCGCCGCATCTCTGACGGACCTGGGTGTTCGGGTCGATATCGATGAACGTTGCACGCTCGAAGACTCTGGCCTGTTCTCCTATCGCGCCGACCCCTCATGCGGTCGTCAGGCGCTCGTTATCATTCCCGCGTGACGTTCACGCATGCCTCATTGGGGTCTCGTCGCCGTGCCGTGGCGAGCTCCGGCCTGGCCGGTAGATGGCTCGTGATGAGTCTCGCCGGCTGCCTCCTCGCGACGCGCCGAGCGGGGTGCGGGTTGATGCCCTCGGGGAACTGTAGTTTGTGGCTATGCATCGGCTGAAGGAGGAACAATGAGCGAGTCGTTCGGTGCACGCGCACGTAAGTTCATGGGCTGGTACTCACCCGAGGAGCCCATCGATGAATTCGAAGAATTCGATGAGGTGGAAGAGGTGGCACCCGTGGCCGACATTACTCCTGTGTCCCGTCCGACCCTGACGAGCATTCGTCGCGAAGAGCCCGTCGAGGATCTCACGCGTATCGTGACGATCCACCCGACTGCTTACTCTGATGCCGTCACGATCGGCGAGGCGTTCCGCGATGGCACGCCCGTCATCATCAACCTCACCGACATGGGTGAGGAAGAGGCCCGTCGTCTCGTCGACTTTGCTGCCGGTCTGACCTTCGGCCTGCGCGGTGTGATCGAGCGCGTGACGAATCGCGTCTTCCTCCTGTCCCCGGCCTCGGTTGAGGTGCAGGGCGATAACACGTCGGGACGTCGCGGTTCCCTCTACAACCAGGGCTGAGAATCTTCGTGATTGTCCTCGGCTGGTGTGGGTGGGGACTGAGTGTCCTCATCAACCTGTACATGATGGTGCTGTTTGCGCGCGTCATTCTGGACTGGGTTCAGTTTTTCGCGCGCGGATGGCGTCCCAGCGGAATTTTGCTTGTCGCTGCGAATGCGCTGTACGCGCTCACCGACCCTCCGATCCGTTGGATTGGCCGCTTTATTCCGCCCCTGCGCATCGGCGGCGGGATGGCGATTGATGTCGTTTTCATGGTGTTATTCCTGGTCCTTATCGTTGCGCAGCGCTTGGCAAGTGTTCTCTACTTCATGAGCCTGTAGCCATCAAATCTCGAGATGAGAGGCCCCACAAAATTGGACCTCTTCTCGTGATGGATGTTGCTAGTGTGACAATTTCAGTTATTATTTTCGTGACGTGATAGCGGGCGGCCTTCCCGGTCGTCCAGGCGTGCGGGTTCCGCGCGTCCAATCGAAACGACCGAGAGGCGAAGAAATGGCCCTGCTCACTACCGAGGATGTCCTCAACAAGAAGTTCCAGTACGTCAAGTTCCGCGAGGGATACG
>USPB01000017.1 GCA_900556405.1 uncultured Actinomyces sp. | reverse complement strand
TCTTCTCATCACACTCGTTGCTTTCGAGGAACTTGCAGCCACGACGATTATGCCCACGGTCGTCGCCTCTTTTGACGCCGCTGCGTGGTATCCGATCACTTCGGGCGCCGCCTTGGCGACGCAGCTCAGCGCTACCGTCGTCGCAGGCGCCCTCGCTGACTGGAAGGGACCGCGTCCGGTGTTGCTCGCAGGCCTGGCCCTCTTTGCCGTTGGTCTTGTGGTGTGCGCGTTCAGCTCCCACGTCACGGTTTTCGTCATTGGACGCGCCCTCCAAGGACTAGGCGGCGGCCTCCTGATCGTTCCGCTCTATGTCCTTGTTGGAGCGGTTGCGTCTGCCCATCATCGCCCTTCGTTCTTCGCGTCGTTCTCCTTGGCTTGGGTCCTGCCGTCTCTGGTTGGCCCCGCGATCGCAGGACACGTCACCGAAGTATGGGGTTGGCGTTACGTGTTCGGCGTCGTTCCGCTGTTTGTTGCGATCGCTGCTGTGCCCATCGCCTACGTTCTCCGCTCCCTGCCGACTGCCCAAGGACAGCGCTCCCCTGTCCTTGCGGCGCTCTCGCGTGACGCCGGTTTGGTGGGAGTCGGCGTCATGGCGCTCCAGCTGGCGGGTGCGCTTGCCTCGCGACTGGCACAGTTCGCGGTCTTCGCCCTCGGCGCGTGCATCACGGTCTGGGCACTGCCTCGACTCCTCCCGAGCGGCACGTTCCGATCCCGTCGGGGTATGCCATCGGCAATCCTCGCAAGGCTGAGCGCGATGGCTTCCCAGGTGGGTCTCGCAGTCATGATTCCGCTGATTCTGCAGCGGGTACACGGGTGGTCCGAGGCCTCTTCTGCCTGGTGGGTTACCCTCGGATCGATCACATGGGCCATCGGCGCAGTCGGCCAAGCGCGCATTCACGATCCGCAGCTGCGACGCCGACTCCCGGTCGTCGGCGGGGCAATGATGGCGGTCGGAGCGATCCCCGTGGGCGCTCTGCTTCTTCCGTCAATTCCGGTGTGGGTGGCCCTCGTCGGCTGGCTTCTCGTCGGCCTCGGCGTCGGTCTCGTTCACGCTCCCCTGTCCGTCATGGCGCTCGAGGTGACGCCCGAGGCCAAGCACGGGCGCGTCTCATCGTGGCTACAGGTCGCGGATTCAGCAGGACCTGCACTCGAACTCGCCCTCGTGTCCGTGGCCATGAGCGCGTGGGCCGCCACCGCCACGGTGGGCGGGGCGGCCTACGCTCCCTATTGGGTGATTGCTGCTGTGCTTGCGATCCTCACCGTGGTCGCCGTGACGCGGCTGCGTCCCTCATCGGAACGCGCCACGGGTGAGGCAGCTAGCGCTCAGTCGTCGTAACGACGCTTGCCGAAGTGGCGGCGTCCGCCCTCTCGGCCGCCGTCGCGCTCCCAACCGCCGTCGCGGCCACCCTCGCGCTCGCGGCGGGCACGCTTCATGTCCTTCTCCCAGCGCTCGGTGCGAACACTGCGACGAGGACGCGACCCGTCGCCCTTTTCAAAGCGGTGCGGACGTTTCTCGTCGCGGTCCCCAAAACGCCCCTCGCGGTCGCCATAGCCACCGCGGCCACGGTTATCGCGATCATAGTCGCGGCGGTCGCGGCGCTCGAAACCGTCACGATCACCATGGGAGCGCCCGCCGGGGCCCTCGTCCACGCGGATGCGCAGCTGGCGGCCCGACACGTATCCCTTGGAGATACGAGAGAGCTGCTCGCCGGACAGGTCCGCCGTGATGTCGACCAGCGAGAAGGTTGGGTAGATCTCGATATTGCCGATATCGCGACCATCGATGCCGCCCTCGCCCGCGATTGCGCCGACGATGGAACCGGGCTTCACTCGGTCCTTCTTGCCGACCTCGATGCGGTAACGCGTACCGGAGCCGGGTGCCAGGCGACCGCCCCCACGACGACGAGCGCCATTGGCCCCGCCCTTGATCGGACGATCCTTATCGCGGCCGGCCTCGAAAGTTGCACCGACGAACTCGCCGGACTCGTCCAGCTGTTCCTCGCGGCGGATCTTGCCGTTGCCACGGCGATCCTTCTCGACACGCGGTGCCGGGCCCTCGTCGCCCACAGCCGTGGCCATCAGCGCCGCAGCGATATCCTCGACGGACATCTCATCGCCAAGATCGGCAAGCAGGCGCTTGTACATGTCGAGACGACCGCGCTCGATGCGCGCTGAGAGGCCCTCAAGGAGGCGGCTGGCACGGAATTCGGAGACGGCCGCGGGCGAAGGAATCTCGACCTCTTCCATCTCGGTACCCGTCAGCTTCTCGATGCGGCGCAGGCGACCGTGCTCCCGCGGAGTGAAGAACGTGAGTGCTCGCCCCTCGCGACCCGCACGGCCGGTGCGACCGATGCGATGCACGTAGGCCTCAGGCTCACGAGGAACATCAAAGTTCACGACGAGTGAGATTCGTTCGACGTCCAGGCCTCGGGCAGCCACGTCGGTCGCGACCAGCACGTCCAGGGAACCGTTCTTCAGACGCTCGACCATGCGCTCGCGCTCGGTCTGAGCGACGTCACCGGAAATGCCAGCCGCGCGGAATCCACGACCCGAGAGCTCCAGTGACACCTCTTCGACGTCGGCGCGGGTACGCACGAACACGATGGCGGCGTCGGCCTCTTCCTGGCCTTCCTTAATGTGCTGGGCGCGCGTGGCAAGCACACGAGAAAGCGCCCCGATCTTGTGCTTGTAAGGCACAACGGCATACGTCTGGTGAATCGTATCCACCGTGGAGGACTCGGTTGAGACCGCAACCTTCACGGGATCCTTCAGGTGCTCACGTGCAACCTTCTCAATAGCAGCGGGCATCGTCGCGCTAAACAGCGCAGTCAGGCGATCATCCGGGGCGCTCGACGCGATCGTCTCGACGTCCTCGGCAAAGCCCATGCGCAGCATCTCATCAGCCTCGTCAAGGACCAGCATGCGCACGTTCGACAGATCCAGCGCGCCCTTCTCGATAAGGTCGATAACGCGACCCGGCGTGCCAACGACAACCTGAGCGCCGCGCTTGAGCGCACCGATCTGGGGGCCGTAGGGCGAGCCGCCGTACACGGGAACAACGTCAAGGCGGGCAGTGCGAGCAGCAAAATCCTCAATCGCCTGGGCGCTCTGCATGGCGAGCTCACGGGTGGGAGCCAGAACGAGAGCCTGCACGTCACGCTCGTCGGCATCGACAATTGCCAGCAGCGGCAGGCCGAAAGCCGCGGTCTTACCGGTACCAGTCTGGGCAATGCCGACGACGTCACGCAGCTCCAGCAGCGGCGGAATGGCGGCGGCCTGAATCGGCGTGGGAACGCGGAATCCCATGTCGGTAACGGCCTCGAGGATCTCCTCGGGAAGACCGAGACTCGCAAAAGTGACCGCGTCGTCGTCCGACTCCGCCGTTGTCTCGTCGCGTGCATCCTGGTCGGCACCGTCGACGAGGTGACGTTCCTCATCTGCGTCAAAAGTATCGTCACGCTCGTCGCGGGCGCGTTCCATGTAGTCCTCAGAGGGCATAGTTGTTCCTTGCCTGTTGCATGTGAGTAGCAAAACCATCGGGGCGGGCCATCTCGGCTCCTCAGCGCGGCCTCACCCATAACAACAAACCCCGCATCCCGCGGGCACCATAACAAGGGGCAGCGCCTCATCGCTACGTTTAGCTTACTCGCCAGACAGGCGCAACGGAGCACGTGGTCGGCCAATTCACTGTTCTACCGCTGTCAGACGACAGCGAGCGCCCCACGACTCACAGGTGCAAACGCGCGATAAAAGAGGCGATCATCACCTGCCGGCTATCTTCGGCGCGCACCGGTGCCACGACCGCACGCTCCACCTCATCACGGCACAGTCCCCTCAGATCGCGAATGACTGCCCGTCGGCGGCGACCCGCAGCCCACCGAGACACTCCTCGATTGATACCCGCGAGAATCACGGTCACGAGAAGCGACACGCCAACGAGCGCCGTGGGAGCGGGAACAGGACCGAGCGCCGGAACCTGCCAGTCGATGAGCACGGCGCGCCCCAGGTGAACGAGGCCGATCCAGGCAGCGCCGACGAGACACACGACCCAGGCCAGCATCTGCAACCCACCGAGGAAACGACAGGCCGTAGGAGCACCCGTTGCCACCTGCATGTTATCCGCGACCTCACGGTGAGCAGCAGCCGGAACATCGCGCGCACCCGCCAGTGCCCGCTCCACCAGCCGAGCGCGCCATGCCGGGGGACGCCCAGAAGAGCGCTCCCCTACCTCGCGGCGCACAGCATTAACAAACGAGGCCTCGTCCGACGGGGAACGTGTGGGCAGTGTTGGCGTCGTCGCCCCCTCTCCACGAGAGTCCTCATCCAGGTGGAGGCGACGCAACGGATCAGCACCCAGACGCGCAATCCAGCGAAGCGGAAGCCAACCACCCGCTCGCCGACCCGCACGCATCGTGGAGGCGGCCACTGCCTCGGCGATGATCGGTGCACCCGCCAGGTCCGCAGCAGCGGAACACAGGTCCGACGCCATGCCATCGGTCTCAATGCCGCGGACGGTCCCGTCGATCCCCACAGCGTCTCGAATCAGCACCGCAGCCTCGCGGAGCCCCTGGCGTGCCCGAGCGGCCTGGCGCGACACGCGTTCCGTCTCTTTCGACAGATGCTTCACGAGCGCAGGCATCCCCTCGCCGCTCGTTGACGCAACGGACAGGACCGTCGCGTCTTCCATTCCCCGCTCGGACAGGAGACGCCGCAGGTCTCGCTCGATCGCCTCGCGCTCAGCGGCGCCGACGGTATCAATGTGCGTCAACACGACAGTCACCGACGCATGGGAGGAACGCAGCCGGGCGAGCCACTCGTCATGCAGCCTTGCATCCGCATACTTCTGGGGGTTCACGACTACGACGAGCGCATCAACGCGCAAGGCGAGGCGCTCCGCGATGTCCGCATGACCGGTCTTGATCGAATCAATATCGGGCATGTCGATAACAACCGTGTCTCCAGGCAGCGCTTCAGGCGCTTCTACCCTGCGGGCAATCCCCAGCCACCCGAGCAATTCCTGCGGCGCACGGCCACGCGGAAGCACCGCGCACGCCTCGTTCGTCGTGGGACGTCGGACGCCAGCGGTCACGACCTCTCCCCCGCTCAGAGCATTCACCAGCGACGACTTACCCGCACCCGTCCCGCCCAGCATACCGATCACACACCACGTCGGATCGATCTCGCTGCGCTCGGAGGTAATGTCGATCAACTGACGGATCTGGGAGAGAGTAGCCTCATCAATATCCGGAGAAGCCAGCGTGCAAATGTGATCAAGCTCTGAGGCCGCCGACGCAACAGTACCCTTCGAACGCCTCATGCCAGCACCTCCCGAGCGTCCCCCAGCGCTTGCTCCAGCGCATCCAACCGCACGCCCTCGTCGGAGCGATCCAGTAGTGCGGACACGGGCTCCACCACATCACTCAGGGATGTGGCCGCGAGCCGCTCCAGCGCATCCCGCGCCTGCTGAGCGAGAGAACGAACGGTACGCTCACCGAAATAGGACTCCAGAACCGTCTGAGACAACGCAGCCGACGCGCCCGCGACACCAACTTCGAGGCCTGTGATGCCACCCGTCATCGCAAACACGCTCACCATCAGAGAAATCGTCACGACGTTGATTCCACCGGCGAGAAGCCGACCGCTCACGTGCGAGGATTCAGCCTGGCCACGAATGATCTCCGTGACCTCGGCAGTCCACTCCTGGGCAGTGCGGCGCGCACGCTCAGACACCTCATCCGCGTTTAAGAAAAGAGCGAGCGCAGGGTCCGATCCGAGTACCGGGCGGGCGGTACGCAACGCGTCTGCCCACGCCTGGTGATACTGGTCGGCCAGGCGAGCCGCCAAGCCACCCGTCAGGTCACGCTGTACCTGAATATCCGGAGCAGCCTCACCACGCAACGCGCCCTTGATACGAGCAGTCACACCCGACATAAACCGGGAAATCGTGCGCGTCATATCCCACGAGCCGAGCACTTCGGCGATACGAGCACTCACTTCGCCACGCAACACGTCATCGCTCGACGTGGACGCAACCTCCCGCGCGCGAGAGACAACGATCTGCTCGATGCCTTCGCCGGCCTGCTCATACGCGTGTTGACAAGCACGAGCCCCGTCGAGGGCACGCACGGATTCCTCACAGGAAGAGGAGACCGCTCCGGTGAGCGAGCGGCGGACAATGGCTGCACGCTCCGCGGAATCGCGGCCAATCGACTCCAAGAAAGAGCCAATAGGAGCAACCGCTTCGACAGGCAGGCGCCCCTCCGTCAGCGGCTGCTCCTCGACCGTCACGATCATGACCTCGCCCAGGCCACGCTGGCGCGCCAGGGACGCCAGATCTTCGCGAACCTCCTCTGCGGCCCCGACGGGCACGCGGTTGAGTACGATCGCGACGCGCAGTCCGCGGCTCCCGGCCTCTTCCAAGTGCCTCCAAGCCACCGCATCCGCGTAACGAGCCGCAGTCGTCACAAACACCCACAGGTCGGCGCCATCGAGCAGCTCTGAGGCCAAGCGCCGATTTCCGTCCTCGACGGAATCGATATCTGGAGCATCGATGATGCCCACGGTCGGCCACAGAGTTTCCTCGACCGTGATCGTGATTGCATCGAGGCTGTCCCCGCCCGAGCCCTCGCTCTTGGCCAGGCGCGGCAGTACACGATCCGACATAAACCAATCGCGCTGCTGCGGGGAGCAGATCAACACGGGGCGACGCGTCGTCGGACGCACCGCTCCTGCTCGACTCACATTGCGGCCCAGCAGCGAATTGACAAGCGTCGACTTACCCGAGCCCGTTGAGCCACCGACGACCACCAGCACGGGCGCGTCCGCATCCTCTAGACGTGGTAACACCACGTCCTGCAAGCGCCGCAGTGCACGCTGCGCGTCACCGCGACTGCCATCTGGAATCGCCGAAAGCGATTCCTCAAGTGCATGTGTCAGCGAGCGGGCTGCATCAACGGCCGTAAGGGACACTCAGTCCGTCACCTTCTCGACGGTGGGCACTGCATCGGCCTCAGGCAGAATCCAAGAGTGCGGATCAGCCTCAACCTGCTCGCCACTACGAATGTCCTTCACCGTATCGGACACGCCCTCGTCACCCGGGAACCAGACGAAGGGGATGCCGCGCTTATCGGCAAACTTAATCTGCTTGCCGAACTTCGCGGCGCTGGGAGCGACATCCGTCGAGATACCGCGCGAACGCAGCACAGCGGCGATCGCCTCCGAACGCTCACGCTGTTCCTCCGCAATGACCGCAACGACGACCGCCGTCGGTACCTTACGGGATGCCTTGACCATCGGCGCAGAAATCATGCGAGACACGAGGCGTGAGACACCAATCGACAGACCGACGCCCGGGTAGGTGCGCTTTCCGTCCTTTGCTAGGGAGTCATAACGTCCGCCCGAGCAGATCGAGCCAAGGTCCTCATGGCCCTCAATCTCCGATTCATAGACGCTACCCGTGTAGTAGTCGAGGCCACGCGCGATCTTGAGGTCCGCAACAACCGCGCCCGGCATGCGCTTATTCGCGGTGTCCAGCAGCTCGGTGAGCTCACGGAGGCCTTCCTCGAGCAGCTCGCCGCCAACGCCAAGAGCCGCAAGGCGGGAGCGTACCTCACCAGAATCCGAGGTGCGGATCTGCGCCATCTGGAGCAGAACGGACGCCTGGTCGCCGTCAATACCGGCTTCAGCGAGCTCACCGGCCACGCCCTCCGGGCCGATCTTGTCGATCTTGTCCAGGCCACGCAGGGCAGCCTCAACGTCCGACACGCCCAGGGACTCACACACACCCTGGACGACCTTGCGGTTGTTGACGAGCACGCGCACGGGCGGGATCGGCAGGTTGTTGAGGGCCTGCGCCATCACGAGCGGCAGATCGACCTCAAAGTGGAAGGGCAGCTCTCCGTTGCCAACGACGTCGATATCCGCCTGCGTGAATTCACGGAAGCGACCGTCCTGAGGACGCTCGCCGCGCCACACCTTCTGGATCTGATAGCGCTTGAACGGGAAGTCCAGTTCGTTTGCGTTCTCCACCACGTAGCGGGCGAAGGGAACGGTCAGGTCGAAGTGCAGGCCCATGCCTTTATCCTTGGGTGCACGAGCACCCGCAGCCGCGGCCTTCAGCGCCTGTAGGCGATCCAGAACATAGATCTCCTTGGAGGTCTCACCCTTGGCCTCCAGCTGCTCCAAGGTCTCGACCGCCCGGGTTTCGATTCCCGCAAACCCGTGCAATTCAAACACGCGCCGCAGCTCGTCAAGGACATGCATCTCGATGATGCGGCCCTCCGGGAGCCATTCGGGGAAACCTGACAGGGACGTGCGAGCCATGAAGCTTTCTTTCTGTGAGGGAGGAGGCGCTAGCCGATACGGCGTGCGCGAATCAGATATTGATTTGAGGTTATCTCATCCGCCAGCGTCGTGGCCGGACCATGTCCGGGCACAAGGACCGTGCGTGGGTCAAGAGCGTTGGAAATCGTACGCAGCGAATGACGCATTTGCGTTTCATCACCACCGGGCAGATCGGTACGTCCGACGCTGTCTTTGAAGAGGACGTCGGCGCTCAACGCCCACGGGACCGTCTCCGTCGAGGAATAGAAGGATTGATTATTCACGCGGATATCCAGCGGGCTCTCACCCAGGAAGACCGCGGATCCCTCGGTGTGGCCGGGAGCTGGGACCATGCGCAGCCACACGCCGGGCACCACTTCGAAGGAATCCGTGGGCACGTCACGCAGGTGCGCGGGCCTCACCCACTCACCGACGAAGTCCGGCACCGGCATGGGAAGGAACGAGGCCGGGTCATCCATGCGGTACATGTCGGGGCCCGGCAGGTAGACCGGCACGCTCGAACCATCAGGACCCCACGAGGACACCGCAGCGGCATCCCAGACGTGGTCGGGATGGCCATGGGTGAGCAGAACCGCGCCCACGCTCACACCCTCACGCTCAAGGACCTCACGGATCAGGTGCTGGATGCCGGCCGATGGATCGACGACAAGGGCTGTGCCCGCCCCGGAAGGGACGAGCACAAGCCCATTCGCCGCGTAGAAGGGCGACGGAATAACGTGAAGACGCATGTCACTCCATGGACGAGGAGATTTGCGCGAGCCACGACCGCTTGGTCTCAAGGGCTTCACGAACGCTCTGCGCGGCCTTCTCATCGCCCTTGGACTCGGCATCGGCGAGGGATCGCTCGAGCTGAGCGATCTGTTCCTCGAGCTGACCGACCATGCCGGCGGCACGGGCGCGCGTCTCCGGGTTCGTGCGGCGCCATTCCTTTTCTTCCGCTTCGCGCACGGCGGCCTCGACAGCGCGCAGGCGACCCTCGACGCGGTGCAGGTCGGAGGATGGCACGCGACCCACCTCTTCCCAACGGTCCTGGATCTGGCGCAGCTGCGCCTTGGCTCGTTCAATGTCGGTCACCGGCAGGATCGCCTCTGCGTCCACGAGGATGGCTTCCTTGGCCACGAGGTTCTCGCGGTACTCAGCGTCCGTGGCCTCATCCTTGGCGCGACGGGCGTCGAAGAAAACCTGCTGAGCGGCGCGGAAGCGCGCCCACAGCGCATCGTCTTCCTTGCGGGAGGCGCGCGGGGCGGCCTTCCAACGGTTCATCAGCTCGCGGTAGGCGCCGGAGGTACGCGACCAATCCTCGGAGGAAGACAGGGCCTCGGCCTCGGCGATCAGAGCCTCCTTCACGCGCTTTGCTTCGGACTGCGCCTGGTCAAGCTGGGAGAAGAACTGACGGCGGTGACGGTCAAACTGGGTACGCGCAGAGGAGAAGCGCTTCCACAGCTCGTCCTCCACGGCCTTCTCCAGGCGGGGGCCGCGGCGCTGAAGGGTCTTCCACTCTTCAAGCAGGTCACGCAGCGTCTGGCCCGACTGCTTCCAGTGCGTCTTCGCGGGATCCTGCGCAACAATCGCCTCGGCACGCTCGACGACCGCGGTGCGTTCGGCAAGAGCCTGAGCCTTGGCGGCCTTACGTTCCTCGCGGGCCACCTCCTTGCGCTCCTCGGCAGCCTTCTCGACGGCCGCAACGCGCTCGCGCAGCGCCGGGATATCACCGATGACATTGGGAGAAGCGACCTGCTCGCGCAGCGTCGCGAGGGTCTGGTCGATGTCGCGCGGGCTCAGGCTCGCCAGCCGATCCTCGAAGAGCTTGATCGTCGCCGCAAGGTCGGCGTAACGGCGCTCGTAGAGAGCGTAGGGAGAAGCGGGAATGCCCTCGGGGAAGCCGCCGATGACGCGCTCCTCATCTCCATCCTTGACATAGACGGTCCCATCCTCGCCAATGCGGGCGAAGGGATGATCAGGCACCTCAGATACTGCGATCGTCGCCGAGGAGGCAACATCCTCAGGCGTCGAGGGAGCAGCTTCGGGAGCAGTTTCGTTATTCGGAATCGGCGTCGTGGTCACGATATTCCTTCTAAGACGAGGGCTTACGCCCGGCGCGGGTGTGTGCCGATGTGACACACACATCTAGTGTGTCACATCTAACGAGGAGGGGAAAGCGAATCACCCGAAAAGGGGACGGATGTAACACCCTTTTCCCGCTGATCGGCGCAGGCCACCCCCGCCTCGTCTATGAGTCAGCGCCGATGCGCACCGCCTCAAAGACGCCGTCGACCCGACGCAGGGCGGAGAGGACCGCATGGAGATGACCGAGATCGGCCAGCTCGAAGGAGAAGTTTCCCGAGGCGACCTGATCCCCGTCGGTCTTGAGTGCGGCCGCGAGGATATTGACCCGATAGTCGGACAGGACGCGCGTCAGATCGGACAGCAGGCCGCCGCGATCGAGCGCACGTACCTCGATCTGAACGCGGAAAGGAGCCCCGAGTCCCTTCTCGTTCCACGACACGTCGACGAAACGCTCAGGCTGTAGCTGGCCCAAACGCACCGCGTTCGCGCACGTGGAGCGATGCACCGAAACTCCCTGGCCGCGGGTAATGAAGCCCACGATGTCATCCCCGGGAACAGGAGTACAACACTTGGCGAGCTTCACCCAGATGTCGTTAGGACTCAGTCCGGCGACCGTAATCGCCGCATCGCCGCTAGGCTCCGAGCGAGGCTTCTGCGAACCCGGCGTTACCCCCTCGGCAAGCGTCTCCTCCGTACCGTCTCCCCCACCCAGGTTGTCGACGAGGCGGGTCACGACGTTTTGCGCGGAAATATGTCCTTCCCCAACAGCCGCGTACAGTCCGGATACGTCCGGATATCCGAACGACGTCGCTACCGACAGAATCGAGTCGTGATTCATCAGGCGCTGAAGAGGCAAGTTCTGCTTGCGCATCGTGCGAGCCAACGCTTCCTTGCCCGCCTCGATAGCTTCCTCGCGGCGCTCCTTCGAGAACCACGCCTTGATCTTGGAACGCGCACGCGGGGACGCAACGAAAGCAAGCCAATCGCGAGACGGACCCGACTTGTCCGACTTCGATGTCACGACCTCGACCGTCTCACCCGACTCCAGGCGTGTATCGAGCGAGACAAGACGCCCGTTCACCTTCGCGCCCACGGTCCGGTGCCCAACCTCCGTGTGCACGGCATAGGCAAAATCAACGGGAGTCGCGCGCGCGGGCAGGACGATGACTTGTCCCTTCGGCGTAAAGACGTACACCTCATCGCCGGCAATCTCATAGCGCAGCGAATCGAGGAACTCCTCGGGGTCACCCGTCTCGCGTTCCATCTCGACCAGAGCACGCAACCAGTTCGCCTGCTCGTCCGAGCTCATCCGATCGGAATCGCCGCCCGTCGCATTCGGGTTCTGCTTGTACTTCCAGTGCGCCGCCACGCCATGCTCGGCGCGCTCGTGCATGTCGAACGTGCGGATCTGGATCTCCACGGGCTTGCCACCCGGACCGATCACCGTCGTATGCAGGGACTGGTACAGATTGAACTTCGGCATCGCGATGTAGTCTTTAAAGCGACCCGGGATCGGATTCCAGCGCCCATGCAACGACCCCAGGACTCCGTAGCAGTCCTTGATCGACTCCACGAGGACCCGGACCGCAACCAGGTCAAAGACCTCGTCGAATGCCTTCCCACGCACGATCATCTTCTGATAGATCGAGTAGTGGCTCTTCGGGCGACCACTCACCGTCCCCTTCGTCCCCGAGCGCCGCAGATCCTCCTCGATCTGGTCGATGACGTCGCGCAGGTATTCCTCACGCTGCGGAGCACGCTCGGTGACGAGGCGGTCGATCTCCTCGTAAATTTCCGGATACAGTGTCTTAAAGGACAGCTCCTCGAGCTCCCACTTCACCATGTTCATGCCGAGGCGGTGAGCGAGCGGCGCGTAAATTTCGAGGGTCTCCTGGGCCTTCTTCGCCGCCGACTTCGCAGGTACGAAGCGCCACGTCCGGGCGTTGTGCAGGCGGTCCGCCAACTTGATGAGGAGGACACGGATGTCGCGACTCATCGCGACAAGCATCTTGCGCAGGGTCTCGGACTGTGCAGCAGCCCCGTAGTGCACCTTGTCGAGCTTGGTGACACCGTCCACGAGGTTGGCAATGGCTTCTCCGTACTCGGCAGCCAGCTGTTCGAGGGTGTAGTCCGTATCCTCGACTGTGTCGTGCAGCAGCGCGGCGACGAGCGTCGGCGTCGTCATACCCATCTCTGCGAGGATGGTCGCGACAGCAACCGGATGGGTGATATAAGGCTCGCCAGACTTGCGCATCTGTCCGCGATGATGTTCCTCAGCGGTGCGGTACGCACGCTCAACGACGCTGATATCCGCCTTCGGATGGTTCGCGCGCAGCGCACGCACAAGCGGCTCAATCTCAGGGATCGTGGCGCGCCCTCGCGAGCCAAACCACACGAGGCCGGAGCGCACCCGGGAGCCAGCCGCCGGAAGCGCGGAGCCTGTTGTCATGTCGTCGCTGCTCATGGCCCCATGATAGCGACGAACGAGCGGGTCCGGGGATCAGACGATCCCCGGACCCGCACACTGTCAAGAAGCAGCGCTCACAGATGCAGTGCGGTCTCCACCGTCATGTCCGACAGCACCGAGCGACCGCCCAGCGCGTCAAGCTCGAGCAGAACGGCCACGGCCTCGACGGACGCACCACACTGACGCAGCAGCCTGACCGCTGCGTTTGCGGTACCACCAGTGGCGAGCACGTCGTCAATAATGAGGACACGCTGGCCCTCGTGGACGGACTCCGGATGCATTTCCATGCGGGCCGTGCCGTACTCAAGCTCATAATCGACGCCGATCACGTGGCCGGGCAGCTTGCCGGCCTTACGGATCGTCAGCATGCCGAGTCCGAGTTCGGCTGCCACGGGGGCACCGAGGATGAAACCGCGCGATTCCAGGCCCGCAACGGCGTCGATGCGGCCCTCGTAGCGCGCACCGATCAGCTCGACCAGTTCCTTGAATGCCGGACCGTTCGCGAACAGCTCGGTAATGTCACGGAACAGGACACCGGGCTCCGGGAAATCCGGAATCTCCAGAAGGTTACTACGCACCAGGGCGGCGACGCGGTCGCCAAGCTCACCGATCATCGATGATTCTTCTTCCTATGGGGCTGGTTCTCATTACCCAGACGCTGTCCGGGCTTGATCGGAGCCACCTTGACGGACTTCGACGTGGAAGCCTCGCCGGTGGCGGTGCGGTGGTCGCGCTCGTGTGCGACCGCTGCGTTGTGCTCGCAGGTCTTGTTCGACAGCTCCTGGAACATCACCAGGAGCGGCGACGCGATGAAGATCGACGAGTAGGTACCGGCGATCATACCGACGAACAGGGCCAGCGAGATATCCACCAGGGTACCCGGGCCCAGGGCAACGGAACCGATAATCAGGATCGCACCGACAGGGAGAAGCGCCACAACCGAGGTGTTGATCGAACGAACCATCGTCTGGTTAACCGCGAGGTTCACGTACTCGGCGAAGGTGTAGTTCCTCTGCTCGTAGACGTCCGAGGTCAGCTCGCGCACCTTATCGAACACGACGACGGTGTCATAGAGCGAGTAGCCCAGAATCGTCAGGAAACCGATGACGGTCGCGGGCGAGACCTCGACCTGCAGGATCGCAAACACGCCGATGGTCACAGCAATGTCGTGCACCAGCGCAAGCAGCGCAGACGCTGCCATGCGCCACGAGCGGAAGTAGACCGTCATCAGCAGGGCGACGAGCGCCATGAAGATGACGAGCGACTGGGCGGCCTTACTGGTGACTGACGAACCCCAGGAGGGGCCGATCGAGGAGGACTGCACCTCGGTCGCATCCACACCGTAGGCGCTGGCCAGCGCGTCACGCATCTGAGCGGTCTGCGCGGAGTCCAGGGACGACGTCTGGATTCGGACCGAGTCCGAGCCCACGCGGGTCACCTTCGGGGCGCCCTCAACGAGGCCGGTGGAGCTCACTGCGCGCGAGGCGAAGGATTCGCTCTGGTCGCTCACGTGGGCGACATCGAACTGCGAGCCTCCGGTGAACTCAATCGAGCGGTTCAGTCCCATGATTACGACGAGCGCGAAACCGAGGACCAACACAGCAGCGGCGAGGCCGACGAAGATCTTGCGTTTGGGAACGACGGCATAGGACTTGTCGCCCGAGTACAGGGCGTTACCCCACTGAGCAAAACTCATCATGTCAGTTCTCCTCTTCCTCGGTCACGTCTGCGGAGTCTTCCGTCGTTTCAACTGACGTGTCGTCGGCGGTCTCTTCCTCGGCCTTGGCGGCGGCGAGGCGGGCGGCGCGGCGGCGCTCGGCAATCGACAGACCGTCGCCGGCCTCGTCGTCCTTGTCCTTCGTCGCCGTGGATTCACCGCGCACGACCACGCGTCCGCGACCCGCGTACACGAGGGAGTTCTTCGCGCCCAGGTGCTCAGGGTCCAGACCCGACAGCTTGTGGCCCTCGCCGAAGAAGCGGGTCCGGATCAGCAGCTCCATCATCGGGTGGGTGAACAGGAAGATCACCGCGATGTCGATGACGGTCGTGATACCGAGGGTGAAGGCGAAGCCCTGAACGCCACCAACGGCGAGCAGGTAGAGAACCACGGCCGCAACCAGGTTGACGGCGTCGGAGACCAGGATGGTGCGCTTTGCGCGATCCCAGCCCTCTTCGACGGCAGCGCGGAGCGGACGTCCATCTCGGACCTCGTCTCGAACACGTTCGAAGTAGACGATGAACGAGTCGGTGGTCACGCCAATTGCCATGATTAGACCGGCGACGCCTGCCAGCGAGAGGCGGTAGCCCATCGCCCACGACAGCAGCGTAATCACCAGGTAGGTGATGACCGAGGCGATGACCAGCGAACCGGCGGAGATAATCGCGAGGCCGCGGTACTGCCAGATCAGGTAGAAGATGACGAGCAGGAAGCCGATGAGGGCCGCCCACAGACCGATGGTCAGGTGATCCGTACCGATCGTCGCAGAAATCTGCTGCTCGGACTCGACCTCGAAGTTCAGGGGCAGCGAGCCGAACTGCAGCTGGTTAGCCAGCGCGGTCGCAGACTGCGCGGTGAAGTTACCGCTGATCTGCGCCTCGCCGTTCGTAATGATGGCCTGCATGGTCGGAGCGGTAATGACTGTTCCGTCGAGGACGACCGCGAACGAGTTACGGTCCGGGCTGCCTCGGAAGGACGACCCCTGGGGGTCCGAATCGTGGTAGCCGTACAGGATCGTGGAGGTGTCCTTGAACTTCTCGGCACCATCGTGGTTGAACTGCAGCGAGACGATCCACTGGCCGGTCGACTGACCGTTATTGTTGCGCGCGATGGCCGCGGTCGCGGACGTCAGGTCCGAACCGGGAACGGCCACGGGGCCCAGGATGTACTTGATCTGGCCGGAATCATCGCAGGCGGCGTAGGGCTT
>USPB01000016.1 GCA_900556405.1 uncultured Actinomyces sp. | reverse complement strand
CCTACAACCGCAACGGCATCGTGGCGGCGCGCGCCGTCGTCTCCCACCGCATCCCCGAGGGCATGGTCTTCATGCACCACGCCCAGGAGCGCACCATGAACACCCCGCTGACCGAGACCAGCGGCAGGCGCGGCGGGACGCACAACTCCCTGACCCGGATCGTGCTCAAGCCCAGCCACTTCGCAGGCGGCTACGGGCAGCTGTCCTACGCCTTCAACTACATCGGCCCCACGGGCAACAACCGCGACGAGGTCACGCTTATCCGTCGCCGCAGCAACCAGGAGGTGACTTTCTGATGAAGGTCATGGCCCAGATCGCAATGGTGATGAACCTCGACAAGTGCATCGGCTGCCACACCTGTTCAGTGACCTGCAAGCAGGCCTGGACCAACCGCGAGGGCACCGAGTACATGTGGTTCAACAACGTCGAGACCCGCCCTGGTGTCGGCTACCCCAAGGGCTGGGAGGACCAGGACACCTGGCGCGGCGGCTGGGAGCGCACGGCCTCGGGCCGCCTGCGGCCCCGCTCGGGCGGACGCCTGCGCCGCCTGGTCAACATCTTCGCCAACCCGGAGATGCCCACGGTCGAGGACTACTACGAGCCGTGGACCTACGAGTACGACAAGCTGCTCTCGGCCCCCAAGGACTCCCCGGCGATTCCGGTGGCGCGCGCCAAGAGCCAGCTGACCGGCGAGTACATGCCCACCATCAAGTGGGGTCCCAACTGGGACGACGACCTGGGCGGCTCCATGGAGACCCTCCAGCAGGACCCGATCATCGAGGCGATGAGCACGAAGGTGCGCACCGACATCGAGTCGGCCTTCATGTTCTACCTGCCGCGCATCTGCGAGCACTGCCTCAACCCCACCTGCGTGTCCGCCTGCCCGTCGGGCGCCATGTACAAGCGCACCGAGGACGGCATCGTCCTGGTGGACCAGGACGCCTGCCGCGGCTGGCGCATGTGCGTGTCGGCCTGCCCCTACAAGAAGGTCTACTTCAACCACAACACGGGCAAGGCCGAAAAGTGCACGCTGTGCTACCCGCGCCTCGAGGTCGGCCAGCCGACGATTTGCTCGGAGACCTGCGTGGGCCGCCTGCGCTACCTGGGCGTGCTGCTCTACGACGCGGACCGCGTCACCTGGGCCGCGTCCCAGGAGGACGAGCGCGATCTGTACCGCGCCCAGCGCGAGATCCTGCTCGACCCGAACGACCCGCAGGTGGTCGCCCAGGCTCAGGCCAACGGCGTTCCCCACTCGTGGATTAAGGCCGCCCAGGAGTCCCCGATCTGGAAGCTCATCACCGAGTACGAGGTCGCCCTGCCGCTGCACCCCGAGTTCCGCACCCTGCCGATGGTCTGGTACGTGCCGCCGCTCTCCCCGGTCGTTGACCAGGTGACGGCGTCCGGCAGCGACGGCGAGGACCACAAGGTCCTGCTGTCCGCCATCTCGCAGATGCGCATTCCGCTGGAGTACCTGGCCGGCCTGTTCACGGCCGGAGACACGGCTCCCGTGGAGCTGGCGCTGCGTCGCCTCGCCGCGATGCGCTCCTACATGCGCGACGTCTTCGTCGACAACCCGACGAACGAGGAAATCCCGGCCTCCGTGGGTATGACCCCGGAGAAGGTCAAGGAGATGTACCGACTGCTGTCGATCGCCAAGTACGACGACCGCTTCGTCGTCCCGACCGCCCACCCCGAGATGCCTCGCGGCATCAAGGAACTCGAGGGCTGCCCGGTGTCTTACGACGTCGAGGCCTTCCACGGCCTGGCCCCCGCCACGTCGAATCGCCCGATGGGTGGCTCGTCGCCGGAGGGACGCCAGATGCTCCCCCTTGAGGTCGTTCGATGAGTACTTTCGTCGGCATTCCGCGCATTCCTACGGCCGCTCCGGACACGGAGATGGATCCGCAGGACGCGCGCGGCGTGCGCATGGCGGTCTCGGTTCTCCTGGACTACCCGGGGGATGACTTCGAGACCAAGCTGAACGCCGTCGAGGAGGCTCTGGCGGACCTGCCGGAGCCGGCCTCGTCGGCCCTGGCCTCGTTCGTGAGCTACGCTCGCGCCGCGGGCCTGCGCGCCATGCAGACCACCTACGTGGAGACGTTCGACCAGCGCCGCCGGTGCGCGCTCGGCCTGACGTACTACACGCACGGCGACACCCGTGGACGAGGCCAGGCAATCCTGGCGTTCAAAGAGGTGCTGCGCCGCGCCGGCTTCGAGATGGACCGCGAGGAGCTGCCCGATCACCTGCCGGTGGTCCTGGAGTTCGCGGCCTTCGACGAGACGGGCACCGCCGAGGGCCTGCTGCGCTCCAACCGCGAGGGCATCGAGGTGATCCGCACGGCGCTGCGCGCCGCGGACTCCCCGTACGCGCCGCTGCTGGATGCGCTGGTCGCGACGCTGCCCGAGCCGGACGAAAAGACCATTGAGGGCTTCCGTAAGCTCATTAGCCAGGGGCCGCCCACCGAGCTGGTGGGTGTGGGCGATCTGTCTGCCACGCCCTCCCCGACTTCCGAAACAACGATGGGACGGTAACGTTCATGGAATCCGCACTTTTGCATGCCGCGTCTGCAGCCGAGACGCAGTCGCTGTCCTTCCTGGACATTGCCCTTTGGGTGGTCCTGCCCTACGTGTCCTTCGCGATCCTCATCGTGGGCCTCGCGTGGCGCTACAAGACGGACCAGTACGGCTGGACGTCTCGTTCCTCGCAGTGGAATGAGCCGACCATCCTGCGCTGGGCGTCGCCGCTGTTCCACTTCGGTGTTCTCTTCGTGTTCATGGGTCACATCCTCGGCCTCGTGATCCCGAAGACGTGGACCGAGGCGGCCGGCGTGCCCGAGCACGTGTACCACCTGATGGCGACGATCCCCGGTACGATCGCCGGAATCATGACGATCGTCGGCCTCGCGATGCTGATTTACCGCCGTCTGGTGTACAAGTCGGTGCGCGTGGCGACGACCCGCATGGATATCGTCACCTACGTCATGCTGACCATCCCGGTGCTCCTGGGCGGCACGGCGACGCTGCTCAACCAGGTGCTCGGTGGGCACGACGGCTACGACTACCGCGAGACGATCTCCGTCTGGTTCCGGTCGATCTTCTACCTGCACCCGCAGGCGCATCTGATGGTTGACGTGCCCCTCACCTTCAAGATGCACATCGTCGCCGGTCTGCTGCTCTTCTGCATCTGGCCGTTCACCCGCCTCGTGCACGCGGTGAGCGCGCCGGTCGGCTACGTGGCGCGTCCCCCGGTGGTCTACCGTGCGCGCGACGAGCGCCGCGAGCACCAGCTGACGCGCGGCGGCATGTCTGACTGATCGATGGCCGGTTCCCGTGCCGCGGTCCTGCCGAAGGGGCGAGGCCGTGGCCGGGTGATCGGAGGGACCGGGGGCGGGCGAGAGCTCGCCCCCGAGTCTTTATCGTGGGGTGCGCGGTGTCACCTGCGTGAATAGGTGCGTCGACCCCGCGTAATGAGACCACTCGGTGGCATTGGCCGTGCGGAGCAGCTTGTATGCTGGGTAGAATAAAGAGCACTTTGTAAGTAACGTAACAGGTTTAAAGCCGTTTGGTGATGCTCGTCATGTGCATTTCCGCTGATTATGAGGGAGAGAGGACTATTGATGAATGACACCTCCCGTTCTCGGCCCCTGGCTGAAACACTCGCCGCGATGGCTGCCCTGACACCCGCGCAGCACGCTCTCCTGGAGCGCATTTCGCACCACGCGAGCCCCGTCACTGTCGCAGAACTGGCCCAGGAGGCCGGCTTGCACGTGTCGAGCGTGCGCGAGACCCTCGAGGGCCTGTTTGCGCTCGGCCTGGTCGAGAAGCAGCAGCTTCCTTCCTCGGGGCGAGGCCGTCCCGCGCTCGGCTATTCGACGACGACTCCGGCGGATCCGTCCTTCGCTGCCCAGATGCTGAACCAGCTCACCTCGTCTTTGCTGTCCTGGTTGCGTGCGGATGCGGCAGATCCTGCCGCGTCTGTGCGTGAGATTGGCTCGCGGTGGGCCGATGCCGCGCTCGAGACGATGGAGGTCCCGGATCATAGCCACGCGCCGAGTCGCCGTCCGGTGCGCGACACCTTCAACATTGCGGCCCACCTGGGCAAGGTGCGCCTGTTCATGAACGCGATGGGCTTCGCGTCGATCCCTCATGACACCGACCCGATGGCGGTCGTGCTGACGGCGTGCCCGTTCAGTGAGCCGGGCACGCCGGACGACCTTGCGCTGGAACTGCGTCGCGGCATTGTCGAGCGCGTGTTCGAGCGAACGGCGACGGGATTTGCCACGTGGTCACTTGATATTGATCCGATGGATCCGCTGCGCATGACGATCTACATTCGCCCGCTGAACGAGGCGAATCCAAAGCCTCTGTCGACGACGCTGCACTTCTTCGGTGGCGCCGCTGAGGCTGCCGGAGGCTACGTGCGTGAGGTGCCCTCGTCCGAGACGCCGGAAACGCTCGGTGACCTCATTGAACAGCTGAGCGCGGAGAGCCCCGAGCTGGCGCGCATCCTGAGCGTGTCGAGCTTCCTGGTGAACGAGCGTTCGGCCCGCCCGGATAGCGAGCTCGCGCCGGGTGCGCGCGTTGACGTGCTGCCCCCCTTCGCCGGTGGGTGAGATTTACTAGTCATTTGTGTGGGGCGGTCAGGGTTGTAAGACAATCCTGACCGCTTCATCGTAGGATGTGGGTATAGTCTCTCCCATCATTGGAGGATCCCATGTCCGCAGAGATTGCAACCGGTATTACCGAGGACCCCCTGGATGCGGCTGCGCTGATCAATAGTGCTCGCCGTGACACCTGTGGTGCCGTCGCGTCTTTCATCGGCGCGGTTCGTAACCATGACGGTGGCGAGAGCGTGGATGCGATCGAGTACTCGTCGCACCCCTCGTCCCCGCAGATTCTGCGGGAAATTGTCTCGGAAATGAGGGATCGTCCCGGCGTTCATTGCATTGTGGCGTGGCATCGCGTGGGCCGTCTGGAGATCGGTGACGATGCGATGGTCGTGGCCGTTGCGGCGGAGCATCGCGCGCAGGCGTTCCGCGCGGTGGAGACGATCGTCGAGGACGTGAAGGCGAAGCTGCCGATCTGGAAGAAGCAGGAGCTGTCCGACGGTTCGCACAACTGGTCGGGTCTGTGAGATGACGATCGGCGATCCCTATTCGCGTGAGGTGGCCGTCTCGGGCCGCTCGGTTGCGCTTCCGCTCATCAATGCGCCTGTCCCGTACGAGGCCGGGGACCCTGCGCTGGAGCGTTTCCGTCGCAATTGGCTGGTGTCGGGTATCGGCGAGGCCGGTCAGGCGCGCCTGGCTGCCTCTCGCGTGCTTGTGGTGGGTGCAGGTGGCCTCGGCTCGCCCGTCCTCCTGTACCTGACGGCGGCCGGCATTGGCACGATCGGCATCTGTGACTCCGACGTTGTTGAGGTGTCGAACCTGCAGCGTCAGCTGCTGCACGGCGAGGGCGACGTGGGGGATCCGAAGCCGGATTCAGCCGTGCGTCATCTCAGTGGGCTCAACTCGTCGGTGCATTTTGAGCGCTTTGGGCATGTGACTCGCGAGTGGCTGGATGAGCACGGCCGCGAGTGGGATCTGATTGTGGAGTGCACGGATAACTTCGACGCGAAGTACCTGGTGGCGGACTACTGCGCGGATTCGGGCGTGCCGCTCGTGTGGGGCACGGTCGTGTCGATGGCCTTCCAGGTGAGCGTCTTCTGGTCCCAGGCGCCGGCCCCCGTGCCGCCGCTGACGCTACGCAGCCTGCACCCGGTCAAGCCTGCTCCTGGGACGACGCCGGCCTCGCCGACAGTCGGCGTGCTTGGCCCCGTCGTCGGCCAGGCGGGCACCGCGATGGCGACGGAGGCTATCAAGGTGCTGGTGGGCTTCGGTGAGCCGCTCATCGGGCGTGTCCTCATGATGGATGCGGCGACGCAGCGTGCCGACGTGCTGACTTTCGCCCCGTGGGAGTGAACCCCGTGGCCCCGCGCGCTGACGTGGCGGCGATTGTCGTCGGCGGAGGCGGGGGCGAGCGCCTGGGTGGCGTGTCGAAGCCCGACCTGACGCTGGGTGGCGTGCGTTTGATCGACCGCGTGTGCGGGGTTTTGGTGGAGGCGTGCGGCGCGGGATGCGTGGCCGTCGTGCCCCCGACCGTGCGCGTCCCGGAAGGGGTCGTGCGCACGCTCGAGGATCCGCCGAGCGGTGGCCCGCTGGCCGGTATCGATGCGGGCTTGCGCGCGCTGGGCGTCGACGACGACGTTCTGGTTGTCGTGGTCTCCGTCGATGCGCCCGGTGTGGGTGCTTTCCTGCCTGCCCTCCTCGAACCTGCGTTGGGTGAGGGGGTTGAGGGTCGTATCGTGCGCGGCGGCGATCCGCAGCCTTTCGATCAGTACCTCATGAGCGTCTACCGCGCGGGGGCGCTGCGTCGCGTTATCGACGAGGCCGTGGCCGCCCTCGGCTCCGTGCGCGGCGTGGGGGTGCGTCGGGTGCTGCGCGCGCTCGCGCTCGAGCGGGTCAGGGTTGACGCTGACGTCTGCCGGGACATCGACACCCCCGAGGATGTGGCCTGGTGGCAGGATTTTCTGGGCAACTGATTTGTAAGTAATGCCACAGAGGGTATAGTTTGGGAGGGTCAGCGTCTCACGGCCCATTCCCATCAAGGTGCCCTCATGAAACTTCGTCACGGACAGCTGTGGCAGCGGCTTGGACTGGCCATAGTGTCAGGAATTCTCATCGCCAGCCTCGCTCCCTCCACTATCGCCGCGCCACTAGACGGTCAGGAAATGGGCGGCGACGCACAGTCCGCCGACCGTGACCTGTCACGCTCGGACGCCGGGGTGGCCGATCCGGCCGACTCCCAGGACCGTGCGGCCTCGGACGGCGCTGACGCCTCCGACGCGTCCGACGCCTCCGAATCCGCCGACTCCACCGAGTCCGCCGACGCAGCCACGGCCTCGTCCCAGGAGGAGAGCGCCGACGTTCACACCTACGTCTATCCCGGAACCTCTGGACCGACCCGCGTTCATGTCATCTCCACCCAGGGATCGGACGCAATCCTGCTCGAATCCAAGGGAGTATTCGGCATGATCGACGGAGGCGAGGGGCAGGGTGCGCCCGACGGCTCCGACCCCCGCTACCCCCTGCGACCGGGGACCACCCCGGCGTCCAAGGGGGACACGCAGCGGATCCTGGACTACATGTCATCCCAGGGGGTGACCTCCTCGAACCTTGCTTTCTACCTGGGCACCCACCCTCACTCGGACCATATCGATAATGCGGACGACATCATCTACCGCTTCCACCCGCAGGTTATCTTCAGCCCGGAATACTCCGACGCCTGGATCTCAAACCCGAATGCGCTCTGGGACAACCAGTGGGTCTATGACCGCATGATTGCCGCCGCCTCCTGGGCGCAGCGCAGCTACGGCGCGCAGCTCGTCCAACACGTACGGAACTACGACACGCACGTGCAGCTCGGCGACATGGACGTTCAGCTCATTCCCTTTGATCCCCAGGAGTCCTACCAGCGCCACCCCATTCGCGATGCGAACCTGCTCGGCTGGGGGAGCGTTGTCTCGGCCTTCGGGCACCGCGCATTCCTCGCCGCTGACCTCGAGATCGAGGGAGACCTCGAGGATCGGATAGCGGCCGTCGTCGGGCACGTTGACATGCTCAAGGCGGGGCATCACGGCCTGGCGACCTCGAACTCAGAGTCGTTTATGGCCACCCTCTCGCCCTCGATGATCATTCAGACGAACCCCGAATGGGTGACCCCGGACCGCCTGACGACATCGGTCACTGTCAGCGGCACCGTGTCATGGGCGCCAACCGCTGACCTGTGGGACAAGGCGCGCATTCCCGCCGTCGTGGGAACCTTTAGCGAATCGGGCATCAGCTACAACGACCTGTCAGCCGCTTCTTGGGGACACGAGTACTACCAGGGCGTCACGCCGCGGGCGTGGTGGTTCCAGGGCGGGCGCCCCCAGTCGACGTACGGCTGGTGGAAGAGCTGGTCAGGCACCTGGTACTTCTTCGCGGATCACCCCTATTGTGCGACGAGCCAGTGGGTGAACGATCGCGGCACCTGGTACTGGATGGATTCCACCGGTGCTATGGCGACGGGGTGGATCTACGACGGAAGCTCCCGATACTACCTCGACGACAAGGGGAACCCGACCGCGCAAGGGTGGCAGAGCGTCGATGGGAACTGGCACTATTTCGTCGACGGTCGCGCCTCAACCGGATGGTTCGCCGACCGAGGGACCTGGTACCGCTTGGACGAGTCGACCGGCGCGATGCTCACAGGCTGGCAGAAGGTCGACGAGCGCTGGTACTACATGCGTTCCTCTGGCGCTATGGTCACGGGCTGGCAGAGTATCGACGGCTCCTGGTACTACTTCGATGGTGCGGGCACGATGGCCACCGGGTGGATCCAGGACGGTGGTTCCTGGTACTACATGAACGAATCCGGGAAGATGGTCTCAGGCTGGCTGCGCGATGGTGACGCCTGGTACTACATGAGCTCATCGGGCGCGATGACTGTCGGTTGGCAGAACGTGGGTGGGTCCTGGTATTACTTCCCCGGCTCTGGCGTCATGGCCACGGGGTGGATCCAGGACGGTGGGTCCTGGTACTACATGAACGACACGGGCGCCATGGTCACCGGGACGCAGGTTATTGATGGTCGACGCGCAACCTTTGCGCCCTCGGGGCGCTGGATCGACCTGCCCTGATTTCGGCTGCCCTGATTCCGACCTCCCCTAATTCCAGCTACCCCTGATCCTGCCGAGGCCTCGTCTCTGATCATCGGCATGGTTCCCCACAAATGTCGCACGTAATTCCCATGTCAACCTTTCGAATTTTGAAATGGGAGTGTTGGTATTTCAACGTTTTCTCGATACCTAAGAAAATGAAGGGTACCCAAATTACGTGCGACATTGGAGAGGGGAAAGGGGAGTCAGCGGAGGAGGCAGGAGGAGAGAGGGAGTCAGCGCTGTTCGTCGAGCTGGTGGAAGATCGCTCCCAGCAGGGGTGTGACCACCTCGAGGGTGTCGAGCGCGCCGCCGCGCGAGCCGGGGGAGGAGATGATGAGCGCACCCGAGGCGTCGCGCGCCGTCACGCCGACGACCTCCCGAGACAGACCTGACAGGGGGGTGTTGGCGAGGCCGTGGGCGCGGATCTGCTCGGCGATGCCCGGGATCTCGACCTCGACGATCGAGCGGACAACCTCGGGTGCGTAGTTGCCCACGCCGAAACCCGAGCCACCCAGGATGAGGATGAAGCGTGCGCCGGCCTCGAGCGCGTCGCGAATCTCCGTCTCGAGGATGTCGGCGCTTTCGGGGATCGCCGCGACCGTCACTGGGCCCAGGCCTGCCTCGGCGAGCGCTGCCGTGCAGGCGGGGGTCGCCCGGTCCTCCTTCGTGCCGCGCTGGATGCGGTCGGAATAGGTGATGACATGGGCGCTGATCTGGCTGAGGTCGTAGTCGACGGGCTTAGGCATGGTGTCCTCCGATAATGATGCGTACGAATGTGATCCTAGTCCCTTCCTGCTGTGGAGGCGGGGCTGAGGGCGGGCATGAATGTGAGGTGATTTTGTGTGCGCGTCGCCCGAGGGAAAAGGGGTGTCTGGATGTTCGAGTGTGTTGATATGCGATTGGAGTGGCCTGAGTGTGGCGACTTACCCTGTTTTATTATGGGTGAAAGCAAGTTAAATAATTTTCTGGCTTTCCTCGAAATTAAAAGCAAAAGTAACAATTTGGGCGTGCTCTGACGAACCGTTGCGAGGCGATCATGCCCCTTGTTAGATTAAACGCGTTCCATCCCCCCACAAAAGGAGAGACGAGTGCGTTCCCTTCGCATCCTTCCCGTCCTCGGCGCCGCCGCCCTGGCCCTCGCCGCCTGCACTGGCGGCTCTACCCCCGCTGCTGACTCCACGTCCTCGGCGCCCGCGACCCAGCCCGCCGCCGAGCAGACCGTCCTCAACGTCTACGCCGCCGCCTCGCTGACCGAGACCTTCGGTGAGCTTGAGAAGACCTTCGAGGCCGCCAACCCCGGCGTGGACGTGCGTTTCAACTTCGCGGGCTCCCAGGACCTGGTGACCCAGCTCGGCGAGGGCGCGGATGTTGACGTCCTGGCCACCGCCAACGAGTCCACCATGAAGAAGGCCGCCGACGCCTCTCAGGTTGATGCGCAGACCATCTTCGTCACCAACACCCTCACCCTCATCACCACGCCCGGCAACCCGGCGGGCGTGACCGGCCTGGACTCCTCCCTCGACGGTGTCAAGCTCGTCGTTTGCGCCCCCGAGGTCCCCTGCGGCAAGCTCACCAAGACCCTCACCGAGAAGCTCGGCATCACCCTGAACCCCGTCTCCGAGGAACAGGCCGTCACCGACGTGCGCGGCAAGGTCTCCTCCGGCCAGGCCGACGCTGGAATCGTCTACAAGACCGACGCCCTCGCCGAAGGCGACGCCGTCGACACCGTCGAGATCCAGGGTGCGGGCGAGGCCGTCAACAAGTACCCGATCGCCCTCGTGAGCGCCTCGACCAAGAAGGACCTCGGCAGCAAGTGGATCGACCTGGTCCTCTCCGCCGACGGTCAGAAGGTCCTCGAAGACGCCGGCTTCACGCCCGCCGCGAAGTAACATCGACAGGTGACATCGCGTCGAACGCCCGCCGTGAGCCCCCTGCCCATCTGGGCGGGTGGCCTCGGTGCGCTTGCCCTGTGCTTCCTGCTCCTGCCCCTGGCTTTCATGCTGGGGCGCGTCAACTGGGCGACCCTCGGCGCGACCCTCGCGACCGCGGAGGCTCGCGATGCCCTCGGCCTGTCCATGCGCACCTGCGCCATCGCACTCGGCGTCGACCTCCTCCTCGGCGTTCCCGCGGCCCTCGTCCTGTCGCGCTCGTGGCGGGGTGTGCGCGCCGCCCGCATCCTCGTCGCACTGCCGCTCTCGCTGCCGCCCGTCGTCGCCGGCATCGCGCTCCTCGCGGCCTTCGGTAGGCGCTCGACCCTCGGGGCCCTCCTCAGTGGCGCCGGCCTCGACATCGCCTTCACGACGAGCGCCGTCGTCATCGCGCAGGTCTTCGTGTCCCTGCCCTTCCTCATCGTCACCCTCGAATCCGCGCTGCGCGCGCGTGAGCAGGGACTCGACGAGATGGCCTCCTCCCTCGGCGCCTCGCCCTCGCGCGTCTTCTGGCAGATCACCCTGCCCACTGTGCTTCCCGGCCTCGGTCGCGGCGCGGCCCTCGCGCTCGCCCGCTGCCTCGGCGAATTCGGCGCGACCCTCACGTTCGCTGGGTCCATGCAGGGCGTGACCCGCACGATGCCCCTCCAGATCTACTTGGCCCGAGAGTCCGACGCGGACCTGGCCCTCGCGCTCGGCGTGGTCCTCCTCGGCGTCGCCGCGGCCGTCGTCGCGCTCACGGAAACCCCGTGGGGTCGCCTCGCCTCGCTCATTCGTTCGACGAGGCCGGGGCGCGCTGCCGCTCCCGGCGCTCCTTCCGCTCTCTCCTCCGAGGCCTCGACCGCGCTCGCGGGAGATGTGGGGGAGGGCGCGGACGTGCGCGTCGCCGGGGCCATCGCCGAGCGCGGCTGGAAGGTGGACGCGGAGCTGCGCCCCGGCCTCGTGACGGCCGTCGTCGGCCATAACGGCGCCGGAAAGTCCACGCTCGCCCAGGTGATCGCCGGAACGCTGCGTCTCGATCAGGGGAGCGCGCGCATCGGCGAACGCGTCGTCGACGACGCCGCCACGTTCGTGCCCGCGCGCCGACGCGGCGTCGCCATGGTCTCCCAGGCGCCCCGCATCTTCACGCACATGAGCGTGCTGGCCAATGTCGCGTTCCCGCTGCGCGTGCGCGGGGTGGGGCGCGCCGAGGCGCGGGCCGCCGCCCTCGAGCAGCTGCGAGCCGTCGGCATCGACGACCTCGCGCACAAGCGCGCCTCCAACCTGTCCGGCGGCCAGGCCGCCCGCGTCGCGATCGCCCGCGCGCTGGTCTTCCGCCCCGAGGTCCTCATCCTCGACGAGCCCACGGCTGCCCTCGATGTCGAGGCCACCGCCCAGGTGTCCTCCGTCCTGCGCCAGCGCCTCACCGGCGCGGGAATCACGACCCTGCTCGTCTCGCACGACATCGCCGAGGTCCTGGCCCTCGCCTCCCACATGATCGTCATGGGGGACGGGCGCGTCGTCGAGGAGGGCGAACCCGCCCGCGTGCTCGCCTCGCCGCAGTCGGTGTTCGCCGCCCGCCTGGCCGGGCTCAACATCGTGTCCGGTCCCATCGTGACCCGCCCCGGCATGGTCGGCGTGAGCGTCGGAGAGGGCGAACTGTGGGCGGCCGATCTATCCGGGTTCGACTCGACTGATGCGGGTCGTGTCGACGTGGCGTCCGGCGATGCGGCCGATGATGTCGTTTCCGGCGGAAGCGGTCAGGGTGGCCGCGTCGCGCTTACCTTCCCGCCCGAGGCCGTGGCTCTCTCCCGCGAGGAAGCCCACGCCTCGCCGCGGTCCGTCCTGCCCGGTGTCGCCTCGGGCATCGACGTCGACGGCTCCCTCGTCAGCGTGCGCGTCGCGCTCGCGGGGGGCGTGTCAGTGACCTCCCGCGTGACAGCCTCCGCGTGGGCTGAACTCGGCCTCGGCGTCGGTGATCGCCTCTGGGCGAGCGTCAAGGCCACCCAGGTTCGCGCGATCCGTATCGCGGCCGTCTCCTGATCGGCGTGTGTGCCTCGCACCTGCGGATACACGGGGCGGGGCAGGCGTGGTGGGCAGGTCAGCGCCGCGCTGGCGAGACGAGGCCGGGGCGGGTTTCTTGCCGAGGGGTCTAATTTTGCAACGCTTCGCATGTTGTAATTCTTGTCGGACGCATCGTGCGTCTCGCGGTCTGCGTGATGCGTCATACAGGCGATTTTCCCTGGTTCCACGCCGTTTTAGTGCCGCGTGCGAGGAAGGTAATCCATACCTTTGACGGGATGCGATCAGCGCCCTAAGTTGATGGGTGATTCAAGGAGGTCCTATGACAACGCAGCGCGCCAGCGAGCACCGCCGCCCCTACCAGCTCGGCATCGACGTCGGTTCGACGACCGTGAAGGCCGTCGTCCTGGACGGCAACCGCCTACTCTTCTCCGACTACCGGCGCCACAACGCCGACGTGCGCGCATCCCTGGGGGCCCTCCTCGCCGACGTCGAGCGTGCCCTGCCCGGCGCCCGCGTTCACGCGGCCATCACCGGTTCCGGTGGCCTGACGACCGCCCGCGCCATGGGAATCCCCTTCGTTCAGGAGGTCATCGCGGGCACCGAGGCCACCCAGCGCCTGCACCCCGAGGTCGACGTCGTTATCGAGCTGGGCGGCGAGGACGCCAAGCTCACCTACCTGCACCCCACCCCCGAGCAGCGCATGAACGGCACGTGCGCGGGCGGTACGGGCGCCTTTATCGACCAGATGGCGACCCTCCTGCACACGGACGCCTCCGGCCTCGGCGAGCTGGCGACCCGTCACACCCAGCTCTATCCGATCGCCTCGCGCTGCGGCGTCTTCGCGAAGTCTGACATTCAGCCCCTCATCAACCAGGGTGCCGCCCACGAGGACCTGGCCGCCTCCATCTTTAACGCCGTCGCCACCCAGACCATCGCTGGCCTGGCGTGCGGCCGCCCGATCCGCGGCACCGTCATGTTCCTCGGCGGCCCCCTGCACTTCCTGCCCGCCCTGCGCGAGGCCTACAAGGCCCTCCTGCCCAAGGCCGACGCCTTCGTCACCCCCGACGACGCCCAGCTCTACGTCGCCATCGGCGCCGCCCTCCTCGCCGAGAAGGAGGCCGCCAAGCGGGCGCGCCAGGCCGAGGAGGCGGGCGCCACCTCCGTCGACAGCCGCGGCGACAAGCTTACGACCCTCATGGAGCGCCTCGCCGCCGCCCCGGTTCAGGTAGAGTCCCCGCGCATGGATCCGCTCTTCGCGACCCCGGAGGATCGAGAGGAATTCATCGCCCGCCACAGCCTCGACGTCATCCCCAAGGCCAGCCTCGACGAGGCCGAGGGTCGCTGCTGGCTCGGCATCGACGCGGGCTCCACGACGATCAAGGCCGTCGTCATCGACTCCCAGGACCGCATCGTCTTCACCCACTACGCCTCCAACGAGGGCGACCCCGTGGCCGCGGCCGTCGACATCGTGCGAGCCGTCCGCTCCGCGCTGCCCGAGGGTTGCGAGATCGGCCGCTCGTGCGCGACCGGCTACGGCGAGGGCCTGGTCAAGGCCGCCCTCACCATGGACGAGGGCGAGATCGAGACGATGGCCCACTACCGGGCCGCCGAATTCATCTGCCCCGGCGTCACCTCCGTCATCGACATCGGCGGCCAGGACATGAAGTACCTGCGCATCCGCGATCACGCGGTGGACTCCATTTCCGTCAACGAGGCCTGCTCCTCGGGCTGCGGCTCCTTCCTGCAGACCTTCGCGCAGACGATGGGCACCGACGTGCGATCCTTCGCGCGCATGGCCATGGAATCCGAATCTCCCGTGGACCTGGGCACCCGCTGCACGGTGTTCATGAACTCCTCCGTCAAGCAGGCGCAGAAGGAAGGCGCGGACGTGCGCGACATCAGCGCCGGCCTGTCCTACTCCGTCGTGCGTAACGCCCTCTACAAGGTCATCAAGCTCAAGGAGCCCTCGGACCTGGGTGAACGCGTTGTCGTCCAGGGTGGCACCTTCCTCAACGACTCGGTGCTGCGCGCCTTCGAGCTGCTCACCGGCCGCGAGGTCGTGCGCCCCGACATCGCGGGCCTCATGGGCGCGTACGGCGCCGCCCTGACCGCGCGCATGCACGACACGGGGGAGGGGACCTCGTCCCTGGCCACGATCGAGGCCCTGGAAGGCTTCAGCGTGGACACGACGCGCAAGACCTGCCGCCTGTGCCAAAACCACTGCCAGATGACGATCTCGACGTTCTCCAACGGCGAGCGCCACGTGTCGGGCAACCGCTGCGAGCGCGGCGCGTCCCTGGAGCGCGTGCCCAAGAAATCGGAGCTGCCCAACCTCTACGACTGGAAGTACAAGCGGATCTTCGGATACCGCCGCCTCACCGAGAAGAAGGCTTTCCGCGGCGACATCGGTATCCCGCGCGTGCTCGGCATGTACGAGAACTACCCGTTCTGGTTCACGATGCTCACCGCGCTGGGCTTCCGCGTCATGATCTCGGGCCGCTCCAACCATGACCTCTTTGAGACCGGCATGGAGTCCATCCCCTCGGAGAACGTGTGCTACCCGGCCAAGCTCGTCCACGGGCACATCGAATCCCTGCTGGACAAGGGCATCACGACGATCTTCTACCCCTGCGTCGACTTCGAGCAGAAGCTCACCGAGTCGGAGAACTCCTTCAACTGCCCCATCGTGGCGACCTACCCCGAGGTCATCCGCAACAACATGGAGCGCCTGCTCGAGCCCGGCACGAAGTTCATCAGCCCCTTCGTCAACTTCGGTAACCGCGAGTACCTGCCCGCCCACCTGTCCAAGACCTTCAAGGAATACGGCTACGACATCCCGGTCGAGGAGATGAAGGCCGCCCTGGACAAGGCGTGGGAGGAGGACGCCGCCGTCAAGGCTGAGATCCGCGCGAAGGGCGTCGAAACCATCGAGTGGATGCGGGAGCACGGCGTGCGCGGCATCGTGCTCGCGGGCCGCCCCTACCACCTCGACCCCGAGATCAACCACGGCATCCCCGAGGTCATCGTCGGCCTGGGCATGGCCGTTCTCACCGAGGATTCCATTATCGACGCGCGCCTCGAGCGTCCCCTGCGCGTCCTCGACCAGTGGTCCTACCACTCGCGCCTCTACGAGGCCGCCG
>USPB01000015.1 GCA_900556405.1 uncultured Actinomyces sp. | reverse complement strand
GGCCGTGTCCCTGAAGCCCGTCGTCGCGGAGCGTTTCAAGCTGTAGGTTGCGCGGGGGTTTCTTCCGTTTCGGGCTGCGGCGGCGCCTCGGGCCGCAGAAGCGCTGGTGGGGTGACGTGGTGACGACGGTGCTGCGCACATGCCGACGGAGGTGGCGCCCACGTGGCTACCGAATCAAGTGTTGCGGTGACGCTGCTGTTGATCTGCTTGTCGGGAGGTGCTTCCGGATAGGTTACGAGCATCCGGATAGCTTATTAACCTATCCGGATGCCGATAACCTATCCAGATCGGTGTTTCCTATCTAGATCGTTGGGTGCCGCAGCCCGCTCTCTTCACATTCGTGCTCGTCAACTGGGGAGCAGTGGGGGTTTTGCACTACTTGAGGCCTTGGGAGCATGCGTCATCGGCGTGTCGGAGGCTCGTGTAGTGCAAAACCCCCCACTGAACGATGCCGTTGCCGCGAAAGTTCTTGTGCCTTTGTGGTGTTACACCATATCGGGAGCATTACACCCCTTCCGAGCTGGTGCAATGCTCCCTCACAGGTGTAGCGCGCCGTGAATGTAGGTAGGTTTGGTAGCTGCCGTGCCGCAGATGTGCTTGTGAGCGAGTGTATTCGGATAGGTTACGCGCATCCGGATAGGTTATGCGCATGCGGATAGCTTATTAACCTATCCGGATGCCGATAACCTATCCACATCGTCACAACCTATCCACGTCAGGGACCGCTTTCCCGCCGGGCGTGTTGGCCGCGCCCGCATGCAGTGAGGTCCGTGTCGCCGCACAGCACCTATCTGCCATGTGACTGGTCAGCTGATGCGCGGTGTGGCGGCCATCCCGCGCACACCCGCGCACACCCGCGCACACCCGCGCACACCCGCGCACACAGTGAGGCCCGCGCCGCAGGAATTTTCCTCGCAGGCGCGGGCCTCACTGATCAATGGGAACAACTACGAAGCGGTACTACCGCGACGCGGCCCGGGGCTCACTCAGTGGCCGTTCCCGTTATTGTTGCCGTTGTTGCCGCCGTTGTTTCCGTTCTGGCCGCCCTTCGACACCTTCAACTTCACGGTCGAATTCTTGTCCACCTTCGAACCCTCACCGGGCTCGACGGAGAGGACCTGGCCGGCGGGCTGGTTGCCTGCGACCTCTTCGACGGTGACGGTCAGGCCCAGGGCCTTGAGCTGCGCCTCGGCGTCCTCACGGCCCATGCCCACGACGGTGGGAATCTCCACCTGCGCGGCCTTGCCGCTCGAGATGGACACGCCAATGGCGGTGCCCTTCTTGACCTTCGTGCCGGTCGCGGGATCCTGCTCGACGATGCGGTCCTTCTCCTTCTCGGAGTCGACGCTCGTCACGTTGCCCAGCTCCAGGCCGACGGCCTTCAGGGTGCTGCGTGCCTGATCCTGGGTCATGCCCGACAGGTCAGGCACGTCCACCTGGTCCGAACCGGAGGACAGGTAGGCGCGGATCGTCTGGCCGGCCTTCACCTTGGAACCGGGAGAGGGGTTGGTCTGCGCGACCTTGCCCTCGGGAACGGTGTCGGAGGCAACCTTGCTGGAGTCGAGCTCCCACTTCAGGCCCAGGGCCTCGATCGCCTTGCGGGCGTCGTCGGGGCTCATGCCAACGAGGTTGTCCGGCAGGGTCACCGAGTCGGGGCCGGAGGAGATGGTGACGCGAACGGTCGCGCCCTTCTCGGCCTGCGTGCCCGCTGTGGGGTCGGTGGAGGCTACGGAGCCCTCAGCGACGGTGTCGGAGGCGACCTTGTCGGGGTTGAGTTCCCACGTGAAGCCCGCCTGCTCGATCTGGGTCTTCGCCTCGGCCTGGGTCAGGCCGACGACGTTGGGAACCGCAACCGACTCGGGCTGGGCGGCGCCGTGCGTCAGGGCCCACACCGAGCCGCCGATCAGCAGCAGGGCGATGAGCACGACGGTCACGATGATCGCCGTGCGACGCTTGCGGGCCTTGGCGGCCTCGTTCGCGGAGTCATCGGTAGCAACCGCGGGCAGCGACGTGGAGGTCGCGGCCATCGCCGCGGCGGGCGCATGGCTGGGGACCGCCGCCATCGGCGTCGTCGCGGCGGTGCGTGCGGACGCCACGCCGGCGGCGGGCAGGACCTCGGTCGCCCACGAGTCGGCGGGCGGTGCACCCACGTCGAGGCCTCGGGCCACGCGCTGCAGGTCCGCGAGCATGGCCGCGGCGCTTGGGTAGCGGTCCTCGCGGTTCTTCGCCAGGGCCTTGAGCACCACGCGGTCGAGGGAGTCCGGGATGTCGGACAGGATCGACGAGGGCGTGGGCGGGATCTGCTCGACGTGCTGGTAGGCGACGGCGACGGCCGAGTCACCCTTGAAGGGCGGGCGGCCCGTCAGCAGCTCGAAGAGGACGACGCCGGTCGAGTACAGGTCGGAGCGAGCATCCACGGTCTCGCCGCGAGCCTGCTCGGGGGAGAGGTACTGGGCGGTGCCTACGACGGCATTCGTCTGCGTCATCGTGGCCTGCGAGTCCGTCAGGGCGCGCGCGATGCCAAAGTCCATGACCTTGACCTTGCCGTCCGACGTCAGCATGATGTTGCCGGGCTTGATGTCGCGGTGCACCAGGTGGTTCGCGTGCGAGTACTGGAGGGCGGACAGGACGCCCGACACGATCTCGATGGCCTCGTTGATCGGAACGGCCGTGCCGTCGGAGATCAGGTCCTTGACCGTGTGCCCCTCGACGTACTCCATGACGATGTAAGGCACCGCGATCGAACGGCCGGTCGCATCCTCGATGATCTCCTCGCCCGTGTCGTACACGGCGACGATGTTCGGGTGATTCAGCGACGCTGCCGACTGCGCTTCGCGACGGAAGCGCGCCTGGAAGATCGAGTCCTGCGCCAGATCGCGGCGCAGCATCTTGATTGCTACGACGCGCGACAGGCGAGTGTCGAAGCCCAGGTGGACTTCGGCCATTCCGCCTCGCCCGATGAGCGAGCGGACCTCGTATCGGCCAGCTAGACGGTGGGCCATGGGCTCTGCCATGTCCTAACCTCCTCGATAATGTGTGCTCCCGCACTTGGATGAATCAGGGAGCCAAGCATGTGTTTGATCGTAATAGCTGTGAGCGCGATGAGCCCAATCACGATGATTGCGACGATGACCGCGCGAATAATCTGCCTGGATGCTGGGACGGGTGGTGCGACCGCGCTGCGCGAGTAGGCGGTTTTGGCCGGCGGGCGCGTCCTGTCTGCCGATCGGGCGTCGAGGTCGTGCCAGCGCGGTCCGCGCGTGGTTTTCTCGGGTCGAGGCTCGAACACGGATCGGCGTGGGCGAGACGACGGCTTGGTGGCCCGAGGCTGGGGGACGGTACCGTACACGCGCGGCGTTCCACCGTTCGTGGTGTGCGCCGACGAGGCCGTGGCTGCCTTCTGACGGCGAGGCTGCTCGGTGCGGGTCGGCTGGGGAATGGCGGGGGCGCTGCGTTGGGCGGCCTTGCGCTGTGCCTGTTCGGCTTCGCGGCGTTCGCGGGCTTCGCGCAGTTCGCGTTGGCGCTGTTCCTCTTCGCGTGCGACGCGTTCGCGGCGCTGCGCCTCGGCGGCGTCCTCGGCCTGACGGGTGGCTGCGCGTTCACGCAGGCGCTGCGCGAGGGCGGCTCGGCGGTCGTCCGAGGCCGGGGAGGCCTGGTCGGATCCAGGCGTGGTGGGCGGTGTGGGAATCGCGGCCTGGGGGCGCTGTGCGCTCTCGCTGGGCTGAGGGGCCTGCTCGGCACGCGTGGGTACCGCGTGCCGCGGCGACGGGGCCGCCGTCGGCTTGGTGGCGGGCGCGGGCGCAGATGCCGGGGTAGAGGGAGCGGTGGGTGCCGTGGCGGTGGAGCGGGTCGGAGTTGGCGCTGAGGCGGGTGCCTGAGGGGCGCTCGGAGGGGCCGGGACTGCCGCGTGGCGCCCGGTCGAGGTCAGCGAGCGGACGGCACCGGACACCGCGGGTGCATGCTCTCCGGTGGTCTCGGGGTGCAGGCGACGAACCCGGGTGGGCGTGGAAACGGGGCGTGCGGTCGGAAGGACCTCGGCCTCGTCGAGGATGCGTGGAACCGACGCGTGGCGGCCTGTGATGGGAATTGCCGAGGAGGAGGGCGCGATCGTGGTCGCCTCGTCCAGGACGGGGACGGCGGCGTGGCGGCCGGTCGTGGTGCGCACCTTGGGGGTCAGGCCCGAGGGAGGCTGGAGCATGTCCTCGGGGAGCGTGCGGCGCGTGAGGTGACGCACCGGCGCAACGATCGGCACGGAGGGTTGGACGGGCGTGCGAACCTCGGCCGGGCGCTGCGCGGCCTTCGGCAGGGGGAGGGGGCGGGGAGTCACGGAGATCCCCATGGCCTTGGCGGCCGCGGCGATCTCGCGCACGGCGGCAGAGCCGGATTCGGGGCGCTTCGTGGGGTCCTTCTCCAGCAGGTGCAGGATGACGTCCGCGAGCGGCTCGGGGACGAAATCCGGGAGCGGGGGCACCGGGTCGTTGACGTGCGAGAACGCGATGTCCACCTGTGTTTCGCCGGTGAAGGGGCGGCGCCCGGCCGCGGCCTCGTAGGCGATGACGCCGAGGGCGTACAGGTCGCCGATGGGGGTGGCGATCTCGCCCATGGCCTGCTCGGGCGGCAGGTACTGGGCGGTGCCCATGACCATACCCGCGGCCGTCAGGTTCACCTGGCCGGTGGCGCGCGAGATGCCGAAGTCCGTCAGTTTCACCATGCCGTCAGGGCGAACAAGGATGTTCGCGGGCTTGATGTCGCGGTGCACGACGCCGGCGCGTGCGGCGGCGCCCAGGGCCATCGCGACCTGCACGAGGATCGGCATGAGGTACTCGGGCTCGATGCGCGAGCCGCCGCGCAGGTAGTCCGTCAGCGGGTAGCCGTCGACGAGCTCCATGATGATCCAGCCGATACCGTCCTCCTGGCCCGAATCCTGCGTGTTCGCGATATTCGGGTGGGAAATCGACATCGAGTTGCGGGCCTCGAGGCGCAGGCGCGACAGGGAGAGCTCCTCGCCCGCCAGCTCGGGGCGCAGGACCTTCGCGGCGACGATGTGTCCGCTGACCCGGTCTCGAGCTTTCCACACCTCGCCCATGCCGCCCTGTGCGATCGGGGTGAGCAGCGTGTAGCGCCCGCCGAGCACTCGCCCGGCGCCGGATGTCATGCGTGGCGCGCTCACTTGAGCCCCGCTTCCAGGACAGCGCGAGCGATCGGGCCGGCCACGTCGCCACCGTGCGGGGTGGGGTTGGTGTCGTCGCCCTCGACGAGGACCGCGAAAGCGATCTGCGGGTTGTCGGCGGGCGCAAAGCCGATGGCCCACGCGTTCGCGCGGTTGCCTTCACCGGTCTCAGCGGTGCCGGTCTTGGCGGCGACGGCCACGTTCGGCAGCGCCATCGTCGTGCCGGTGCCGTAGGGCTGGGAAACGACGGCTTCCATCATGGCGCGCAGCTTCGAGGCCGTCTCCGCGGAAATCGGGCGGCCGCCGTCGATCGGGCTGGTCGTGCGCACGACCTGGTTGTCGGCGTCCACGATCGAGTCGATGAGGTACGGGGTCATCATCTGGCCCTCGTTGGCGACGGTCTGAGCGATCTGGGCCATTTGCAGGGGCGTCGTCTGGACCGTGTACTGGCCGATCGAGCTCATCGCGAGCTGGGCGGCGTCGGCGTCGGAGGGGAAGACCGAGGGGGTCACCGTCAGCGGGATCTGCGACTCGCGGCCGAAACCGAAGCGGTTCGTCACGTCGACGAGCTGCTGGTTCGTCAGGTGCTCGGAGGCGAGCACGAAGGTCGTGTTGCACGAGCGGGCGAAGGCCTCGGTCAGCGTCGGGTTACCGTCACCGCAGGTCGAGGACTCGATGTTGGACACCTCGGTCGCGGTGCCGGGCAGGGTCGTGGACACCGGCGACGACATGCGCGTGTCCGGCTCAGCGACGCCGTTTTCGATGAGGGCGATCGTGGTGAGGACCTTGAAGGTGGAACCGGGCGCGTAACGCTGCGAGATCGCGCGGTTGAGCAGCGGATTATTCGGATCCGAGGAGAGCGCCGAGAATGCGTCCGACACAGCGCTGGCGTCAGAGGAGGCGAGCTGGTTCGGATCGAACGTCGGCGCCGAGTACATCGCGAGGACCGCGCCGGTCTTCGCGTTGAGAGCCACGACGGCGCCCTTGCGGTTTCCGAGGGCCTCGGCGGCGGCCTTCTGCATCTGCGAGTTCAGGGTGAGCTCGACGCCGCCGCCCTGGCGGTTCTGGCCGGTCAGGAGATTACGCAGGCGCTGGCCGAGCAGCGTCTGCGACTGGCCGTCCAGGACGTCCTCCTCGGCGGCCTCGATACCCGTCGACGCGTTGCCCACGGACGAGAAATAGCCCGTGACCGGCGCGTACAGCGGGCCCTCGGCGTAGGAGCGCGCGTAACGCTTGGAGTCCTGTTCGCGCTCGGACGAGGCGATGGCCGTCTTGTCGACGATGATCGGGCCGCGGTCGGTTTCCGCGGCGTGCAGGATCGTGCGCTGGTTGCGCGCGTCGGCGTTGAGCGAAGACGCGGAGATGAACTGCGTATTCGTCACGCCCACGCCCAGCAGGGCGAACATGATGAGGACGATGATGAAGATCTTGCGGATCTGGTTGTTCACGGTTTACTCACCCACTCCCACGGCAGGCTGAATGCCGGAATTCCACGGTGCGGGGGTCGAGGCCGGGCGGCGAGCAGCGTCGGATACGCGGATCAGCAGGGCGACGGTGATCCACGAGGACACCATCGAGGAGCCGCCGGCCGCCAGGAACGGGGCCGTCAGGCCGGTCAGCGGGATGATGCGCGTGATGCCGCCGAGCACCACGAACAGCTGGATGGCCAGCGAGAAGCTCAGGCCGGTGGCCAGGAGCTTGCCGAAGCCGTCACGCACTGTAAGGGCCGCGCGCAGGCCGCGCTGAATGAGGATCAGGTACAGGACGAGGATCGCGGCCATGCCGGTCAAGCCCAGTTCCTCCGCGAAGGAGGAGAGGATGAAGTCGGAGTTCGCCAGCGGCACGAGCTGCGGGTAGCCGCGGCCCCAGCCGGTGCCCATGAGGCCGCCGGAAGCCTGTCCGAATAGGCCCTGGACGAGCTGATAGGACCCCTGGTTGTAGATGTCGGGGTCGAGGGCGTTGAGCCAAATGTTGAAGCGCGTCTGCACGTGGGCGAAGGACTTGACCGCCACGAGGACTGCGGGCACGAACAGAGCAAAGCCGATGACCAGCCACGACACGCGGTTCGTGGCGACGTACAGCATCGCGACGAAGAGGCCGAAGAAGAGCAGTGAGGTACCCAGGTCGCGCTGCAGGACGAGGATCGCGATGCCGATCAGCCACACGACCATGATCGGCCCGAGGTCGCGGGCGCGCGGCAGGCGCATGCCCAGGAACTTGCGGCCGCCGATCGCCAGGTTGTCGCGGTTCGTCACGAGATATCCGGCGAAGAAGATCGCCAGCGTGATCTTCACGAGCTCGCCGGGCTGGACGGAAATCGGGCCCAGGTGGATCCACACGCGCGCGCCGAAGGTCTCCTGGCCCAGGCCCGGGATCATCGGCAGGAGCAGCAGGAACAGTGAGAGTGCGCCGAACGTGTAGGTGTAGCGGCGCAGCATGCGGTGGTCGCGCAGCGTGATCAAAATGACCGCCGCGATAACGATCGCGATGCCCACGAAGAGGGCCTGGCGGAAGCCAACCACGGCCTCGTCCCTGCGGGCATACGACAGGTCGAGGCGGTAGATCATCGCCAGCCCCAGGCCCGTCAGCGCCACCGCGACCGGCAGGATCACGGGGTCAGCGTAGGGCGCCAGGAAGTGCACGCCGACCTCGGCGATGATGGCGATGGCCACCAGGACACCGACCTGCGTGAGCAGGTTCGCGGGGATCTCCCCCGTGTAGTTCAGCGACGTCAGCACGTAGCCGGCGATGCCGACGGCCAGGGCCAACCCCATGAGGGTCAGCTCCAGGAATCGGCGAGGCCGGGCCGGCGCGATCGATACGGTAGCCATTAGGAGGCGCCCCCGCTCTGCGCCCCGGACTGGGACGCGCCGGATTGGGGCGTCCCCGACTGAGGCGTCGACGACGAGGACGAGGAGGACGAGGCCGCGTTTTCGGCCGCGGAGCGCTTGAGGCCCTCGATGTAGGAGTCAATGTCGGCGCGCGAGGAACGCAGGACCGGCGTGTCGAGGCGCTGGCGATCGACGGGGGCCAGGTCGGCGAGGGATACGCTCGAGACCTCGACCGCGTGCGAGAGCTGCCACGGACCGATCGACTGGGGGATTCCCTGGTAGATGACGACGTAGCCGTCCTGGCCGATCGCGTAGTACTGGGTTTGCGTCCACTTCCACGACATCCACGAGGCCGCGACGACGAGGACCGTCACCAGCGAGATGAACACCGGGGTCCACCAGGAGGAGTGGGGCTTGAGTTCGATGGGGGCCTCGTCCTCGTCGCTGGGGGTGCCCGAGGACGAGGAACCCAGGGCAGCCGCGCGGGCTGCCGCGCCTTCGCCTCCGCGGGACTTGGCGTTGCGGTCGATGGCCGCGGCGCCCACGATCTGCGGGGGAGCGGGCGGGTACGTGCCGGCGGGGACGATGTCCGCGATGACGCACGTGATGTTGTCGGGGCCGCCACCCAGGAGCGCCAGGCGGATCAGTTCTTCGGCGCACTCGCCCGGATCCTTAATGTCGGCCATGACCTGGCCGATCGTCTCGGGGGAGACGAGGCCGGAGAGGCCGTCGGAGCACAGCATCCAGCGGTCGCCGACGACGGCCTCGCGGATGGTTTCGTCGGGGGCGACGTCGGCCTGCGCGTCGCCGAGGATCTTCAGGACGACGTTGCGGTTGGGGTGGTGCTCGGCCTCCTCGGGCGTGATCTGGCCGGTGTCGACCAGGTACTGCACGAAGGAGTGGTCGGTCGTGACCTGCGTGAGCGTGTCGCCGCGCAGCACGTAGGCGCGCGAGTCGCCGATGTGGACCATGGCGAGGCGGTTGCCGGAGCGCATGAGCGCGATGCAGGTGGTGCCCAGGCCTTCGAGGTCGCGGTCGCGGCTCGAGCGGTCGGTGAGTTCCTCGTGCGCGTCGAGGAGTGCCTCGCGCAGGAGGGGGAGCATCGAGTCGGCCGGGTGGGAGTCCGTGTCGAGGGGGACGAGGTGCGCGAGGGCCACGGAGGAGGCGATGTCGCCGCCCGCGGGGCCGCCCATGCCGTCGGCGAGGACGAGGAGGTTCGCGCCGGCGTAGCCCGAATCCTGGTTGTTGGAACGGACGAGGCCCACGTCGGAGCGGGCAGCGTAGTGGAATTGAACCGCGTTTCCTGACATATCAACCCACCAATTCGAGAGTCGTCTGGCCGATTCGGATGACGTCACCGATCTTGAGCTGGCGCGGGGTGCTCAGGCGTTCGTCGTCGATGAAGGTGCCGTTTCGGCTGGAGAGGTCTTCGATCCACCAGCCGTCGGACTGGGGGGTGAGCGCCGCGTGGCGGCTGGAGGCGTACTCGTCTTCGAGCACGAGGGTGCAGGCGGGTGAACGCCCGATGACGATGGGGGCCTCGCCGAGGGGCAGCATGGTGCCCACGAGCGGGCCGCCGGTCACCAGGAGATCCTTGGGGGCCAGCGGGTTGGAGGACGTGCGCTTCTTGTCCTTGCGCTTGTCGCGGGAGGCTTTGCGGCGTGACGTCGCTTTGTCGCGTCCCTTGCCGCGCGGGGTGACGACGGTGCCGAAAATGTCGCGTCGCAGCGTGTTGACGGCCGCGAGCACGAGGAGCCACAGCAGCACCAGGAACCCGATGCGGAAGACGGTGAATGCGAGGTCGGTGGTCACTTCATTAAACTCCGCTCTGGTCTGGGTGGGTCCAGAAGAGGATCTTGGTACGTCCGATGACGATCTGGTTGCCGTCGAGCAGGGTCGCTGCGTCGATACGGTGCCCCTCGACGAAGGTGCCGTTGGTGGAACCGAGGTCGGTGGCGATCACGCCGGTGGGGGTGATGCGCAGTTCGAGGTGACGGCGCGAGACACCCGAGTCGTTAACGACGATGTCGGCCTCGGAGCCGCGCCCGATGACGGTCACGGGCTCGGTGAGCAGCCATTTTTCGCCGTCGACGTCGATGATGGGGTGCTCGGGGGATGCGGACGAGGCGGTGGCGGGTGCCGCGGGTCCCCTGCGGTTTTCGGCGTCGACCTTGAGGGTGCCACTGGGTTCGGAGGCGTCGGCGATGAATTCGATCGTCACGGGGCCGAGGAGAGAGTAGCCGTTTGAGGAGGCGTGCTCGGTGGCCTGCTGGGCGAACTCGTCGGCGAGGACGTCGAGGGATGCCTCGAGGGAGGTGAGGTCGGTGCGCGAGGCGTAGACCGCGAAGTGGTTCGCGGCGATGATGCGCGAGGCGGAGACTTCCTGGACGGATTCGTCCATGGCGCGGCGGATCGCCGTGGTGATGTCCACGGGCTTGATCCCCGACCGGAACACGCGCGAGAAGGCGCCGTTGACGCCTCTCTCGACGGCGCTCTCGAAGCGGTCGAAGATGCTCATAGTCGTGCTCTCCTCATTCCCCCGCGCTGCGCGCGACGTACGTTCGTTGTGGAAGCGAAGCCGCTCCCAGTCACAGTCTAACGGGCATAGGAAGTGCTGTGGCCTCATCTGTCGGGATGTTTCCGATGTGCACAGGCGCGTTCTTTCCTCTGTATGCGCGCTATGCCGGGGAATACTCGGCACTGGTGCGACTGTGACTTCTGGTGCAAATGTTACATATGTGACGATAAGTGTGTGCGAGCAAACAGAGTGTGGACACTCGCTCGGTCGGGTCGATGATCTGAGTGGTGGCATGGTGCCTGTCGATGAGGGCTCTGGGGATGCTTGGTTGCCGCCGCATGTTGCATAGAGCACAAGTGTTTTCTCTTTACCGCGCGGTGAGTGCGCTCATATGTCTGTCGCGGCATCGGTGGGTGGTGGGTCGTAAGTCCCATTAAATGCGCGCGGTCAGCTTGATTGCATAGTTGTCGTGCGGAATGAGTGTGATTGAGTCGCAGCGTGGGTCAGTGTGCGCATTTCTGTCCGCGTGTGTGGGTATGAATAAATGCTGACCTAGGGGGCTGGGCGGGAACTAAGTCCCATTGTTATGGTGAGCCAGTAACCATATCGATGTGGGGGGCAGTATGACACTCACTGACATGCAGCGTGGCGTCCGCAGGAGAGGCGCTGCCGACCGAGGCGACCATCCGCCGGCGGGTGGTCACCTGGCCGACCGCGCGGTGACAGCATCACGCCCGCGGCGCATTGCCATGCGTGGGATCGTCGCCGCCGTGCTGGCCGGACTCGCCCTCTCCGGCCTCGTGATGGTGCCCGGAGCCGCACGGGCCGAGGCCCCCCTCGAGACCCCCGGCGCCGACAGCATCACCTTCAACCGATCCGAAGGTCGAATCGGCAAGGCCGTCCTCAACGACTCGGGGACGGATCGCACCACCGTCGTCGCAGACAACTCCTACTTCGGCATCGTGCCCGGCATGACGGTCTACAATTCCGCCGACCCCAACCAACGCTCCGTCGCGTATCGCGCGGGGTACTCCCAGGACTGGCTCGACGCAAACATTGCGACAAACGGCGATTACTGGTCCTACGTCACCCGAGGCGTCGCCTGGGACTACCACTTGGCCGCCTACTACCGGTACCCCTACTACGGCGAATACACGCCCGACGCGATCTCGGCCTCGACGACGAGTGCGCTCGGCTACAAGCCGAACAACCCCGGAACGGTCCCGCTCAACAGCACCTTCCTGATCGGCGCCGTGCGCCACAACAACTTCCCGATCTACTCCCAGATCCACTGGGTGCACTCGTCCTTCGACATCCGCATCGGCGACCTGGAAGAGTCCTTCCCCTTCGACCAGCAGGAAACTGACAACGACACGGACACGACGGCCGTGCGACGCAAGGGAGGCCCCTACGAATGGGTCTCCCGCGCCTCCGCGCCGCGCACCTGCCCATCGAGCGCCCCCTACTACGCGCTTGCCCGATCCGATGGCAACTGGCACTGCTTCAAGAAAGTCGGTGAAGGAAAAGGCAGATACGACATCTACACGGATCAGCCCCAGTACTACCCGGGCTCGGCAGGCAAGCCCGACCAGACCCCCGACTCGGACGACGTCCTGACGATCACCAAGACCACCTCGGACCAGACGATCACCGTCAACGGGATCCCCTACCGCCTCGTCCTCTACGGATTCGTACCCAACGCGGACGGCAACTGCCCCGCCACCCCGCCCGCGGGCTCGACCCCGGTCTCCACCTTCACGACGAAGGAAAGCCAGGCGTCCTTCGGCTGCCTCTACGGCTCCTTCAGCCAGGAACGCTACGTGCGCGTCGCGAAAGCTGTTACCTCGGACTCCGAACAGGTCGGCGACGCGATCCCCCCATTCACCTTCACGACGATGGGCCTGGGGGACTGGACCGCGCCCACGGGAACCCCGCTCACCACGAGCGTGACAGCCGACGGATTCGTCGGGTGGAACTCCTTCGAGGACGCGAACCTGACCCCGACCGCCTACGGCGAGGCCAGGGTGGCCACCTCCGGCTACAGGGCCTTCATGCCCGGCTTCTCCCAGTTCATCATCGCCGAGACGGGGCCGCGAATCGCCGGCAGGTTCCCGTTGGCTTTTGGTGCGCCGGGGCGTTTCGGCCCCTGGAAGACCAGTGATGACCCGAACTCCGCGCAGTGGAGCCTCGTCGACGTGACCTGCCTGAACGGCGTGGGCGAGCGCGTGAATGTCACCCGCGACGCTGACATGGGCGGTGTGGACTTCTCCCAGGTCGCCCCGGCCTCGTCCCCGGCGGCCCTGCCGATCACCTGCACCTTCACCAACCGCGAGCAGGTCCCCAAGCTGCGCATCCAGAAGGAGCTCGAATCGGTCGAGGGGGCGATGACGGACGACATCACCGTCACCTACCGCATCACGGCCACGAACGACGGCACCCTCGCGGGCACGACCGGGCGCCTCACGGATACGCCGAACTTTGCGCCGGGACTGACCGTGCGCTCCGCGGCCGTTGCGACCAGCGTCGACGGGCTTGATACTGCGACCGAGCAGGAGGCCGCCGCGTCCTACGTCCTCACCGAGGGTGCGACCATCGAGCCGGGCGCGTCCTCCACGTGGTACATCCGCATGAAGGTCGCGCGCGACAGTGCGGCCGCCGGGTACTCCGAGTCGCTGCTCGAGTGCGCCTCGTCGAACGATCGCCTCACCCCGGGCCGGGGCCTCTACAACGCGGTGACGGGCGCCTACGATCACGACGGCGAGGCCAACAACGAGGCCTGCGCCCCCGCGCGCCCCCGCCCGATCCGCATCGAGAAGGCCGGCACGCAGCCGGTCGGCACCCCCAACGACGACGGCACGTATCCGCTCGACGGCGCGGCCTTCGCGATCTACGACAACGAGGCCTTGGCTGGCACCCCGGTTTCTACCCTCGATGGTGGGTCCCGCTTCGTGACCGCGCCCCTGGACACCGGCAAGAGCTACTGGCTCGTGGAGACACGCGCGCCCGCCGGGCATGCGCTGCTGCCCCGTCCCGTCGCCTTCCATATCGAGGCCGGTACCGACGCCGAGGCCACGACCGTCGTGAAGACGGACTTCGGCGCCGACGAGGGCTTCAGCTCCGTGCGCGTCCTGCCCGCTTCGGGCAGCCTGCCCGGGGATCGCATGCCCGGTATTCGCGTCGTCGATACCCAGGTTGGCGTGCTCCCCAAGGCCGGGTCCATCGGCATCTACCCGCAGCTCGCGGGTGGGGCCGCCCTGCTCGGCCTCGCCGGGGCGTGCGCGTGGCGACGTCGGCAAGCCTCGTCACGCACGCCGTCAGTAGGCGCAGGCCGCGTCACGCACGCCGCGGGTAGGCGCGGGCCTCGTCACGCACGCCGTCAGTAGGCGCAGGCCTCGTCACGCACGCCGCGAGTAGGTGCAGGCCGCGTCACGCACGCCGCGAGACATTACGACGTGGGCGCGGCCGACTCTGGCCCTCGTCCTGCCTCCGGCCTTCGTCCCGGTCCCATGGTTCCTCACCAATGTCGCACGTAATTCGCCTGCGCTTATTTCAGACTTTGAAATTGCATCGTTGGAATTGCAACGTTTATGGCCTATATCAAAAAATGACCGCGTTAAATTACGTGCGACTTTTGGGTGGGGGCCAGGAAAGGGGCCGGGCATACAATGTGGCCGGGCATACAACGCGGCCGGGCGCACAACGCACGCCCGGCCGCGAGATAGCAGGATCAGAAGTCCCAGTCCTCGTCCTCGGTGTCCACGACCTCGCCCATCACGTAGGACGAGCCGGAACCCGAGAAGAAGTCGTGGTTCTCGTCCGCGTTGGGGCTCAGGGCCGCCAGGATCGCGGGGTTCACGTCGGTCGCGTCGTGCGGGAACAGGGCCTCGTAACCCAGGTTCATGAGCGCCTTGTTCGCGTTGTAACGCAGGAACTTCTTGACGTCCTCGGTCAGGCCGAGCGGATCGTACAGGTCCTCCGTGTACTGCTCCTCGTTCTCGTAGAGCTCGTACAGCAGCGAGTACGTGTAGTCGCGCAGGTCGTCCTGGCGCTCCTGGCTCGACTCATTCACGGCCAGCTGGTACTTGTAGCCGATGTAGTAGCCGTGGACGGCCTCGTCGCGGATGATGAGGCGGATCAGGTCGGCCGTGTTCGTGAGCTTGGCGTGCGAGCTCCAGTACATGGGCGCGTAGAAGCCCGAGTAGAACAGGAAGGACTCGAGCATCGTCGAGGCGACCTTGCGCTTCTCCGGGTCGTTGCCGTCGTAGTAGGACTTGACGATCTCGGCCTTTTTCTGCAGGGCCGCGTTCTCGTTCGACCAGCGGAAGGACTCGTTGATTTCCTCCGTGGACAGCAGGGTCGAGAAGATCGACGAGTAGGACTTGGCGTGCACCGACTCCATGAACGCGATGTTCGTGTAGACGGCTTCCTCGTGCGGGGTGCGCGCGTCCGGGATGAGCGACACCGCGCCGACCGTGCCCTGCAGCGTGTCGAGGAGGGTCAGGCCCGTGAACACGCGGTTCGTCATGAGCTGCTCGTCCTTGGTGAGGGTCTTCCAGCTCGGCAGGTCGTTGGAGAGCGGAATCTTCTCAGGCAGCCAGAAGTTACCCGTCAGGCGATCCCAGACCTCGAGGTCCTTGTCGTCTTGGATCTTGTTCCAGTTGATGGCCTCGAACACGGGCTCGGTCGCCATGGGGGCTCCTCTACGTACAGTGCCGGACGGACGAGGCCGGGGCGGCCTCGCGTATAGGGTCCAGGATAGTGGGTGCTTGGCTCCCGATGATGCCGGTGGCCCGTGTTTCGTGGACGAGGTCACCTCGGTGAGGGTGTCACGGCTGTGATCTGTGTGTTCCCCGGTGGAAGAGGGGGCGTGTACTTGTGGTTGTATTCGTCGTTGTAGCGTTGAATCTCGCGCATGACGTCCGCCGCCGCGTTGTCCGTGCACTGGAAGTCCTCTGTAGCGGCACCCAGGCCCAGGGCGATGCCGTTTGCGATCCACGCCATCTGGCTGATCGTTGTGTCAAGAGCCGTGAGGTGTTTCATCAGGGTCGCATGGTGGGTGCTGCCTGTGTTCGTGGTGCTCGGTGTGGGCACTTTCTTCAGGGTCGTGGACGCGCGGTCGACTGCTGAGATGATGGACTGAACTTCGTCGTAATTCCATTCGAGAACGCGGTAAGTCATGGCAGGCTCCTCTCGGGTGCCAGCGTGAAGAAATACGTGATGAGCGCCCACAGCTGTGTGTTGTAGATGGGGTGGATGGGGATGTGAGGTCCGGTGCTGGGGGCGAAAAGCGGAGCCTCGACCCTGTAGGCGGCGGCCGGCGTCATGAAGGTGGAGAGGGTATCGGTCGGGACGAAGGATCCCTTGTCGGTGCGATCTTCCCGGATCCAGGTCGTGTATGCCCAGCGTTGGGCCACGAGAGCCTGCGCGAAGGCGGAATCTGAGGGGCCGTAGGAGGAATAGTTCTCGAGAAGCTGGGCCGTCTGTTCGGTCATGCCCTGCTGTGCGGCGTACACGATGGCCGTCGGTAGGACGGGAGGTCCAT